>JAIRPH010000120.1 GCA_031257135.1 Spirochaetaceae bacterium | reverse complement strand
AGCGCGTCCAGCTTGGCGCAGATCGCGGCGGCGGATTGAGCTACCGTAATTGCAAGCCCCTTCATGCCTTGAAGCAAATCTTCCCGCATAACGTCAATCCGATTCGATACGCCCGCCATATATCCCTTTATTTCCCCGAGATTGCGGTTCGTTTCATCATTAGCCATCTGCCGTTGGATGCGGTCCATTTCTCGCTGACGCTGTCGATTTTCACTGTCCTCTGCGATTTTGTCCATGATGTCTTCGCGATGACGCTTTTCCGCTTCGTAACGACGCTCTTCCGCGGCGTTGCCTTCCCGCAGTATCTGGGCTAAATCATCCATGTCGGTCATATACGCTCCTTTGGGATTTTTTCCCGCTATTACATTCAGCGGAAGAATGTCCGCCGGCATATCCTAGAGGAATATGCGTTACGCGCTGTTCTCAGCGGGTCTAAGGCTCCGGGTAATTCAAACCTTCAAATGAGGCGAGCTTCCTCTTCGCAAGAGAATTGTCCGGATCGATTTTGAGTACCGTTTTATACGCTTTGATTGCATCCGAGTCATTGTTCTGCAACTCAAACGAAATTCCCAAAAGGTAATAGGTTTCGAGAAGCGCGGACTTTGCGCTGATATTGTCCGGTTCGGCAAGGTACAGCGTTTTAAACTCCTCAACGGCTTTGTAGAGATTCTTTTCGGCAAGATACCCATAGCCCCGATCAAGCCGATGGTCAATCTTTCGTACTCCCATAATCTCATTCGCCTCCGGTTGCGTAATGGCGGCTTGCAGTCCGTGTTCAAAGGCTTCGGTCAGAAAGCGTTTGCGGTCAGCTTGGAGGGCAACCCATCCCGGGAGTTTTTGCAGTATCTCCAACGCGGCTTCGCGTTTTTCACCTTCCGGCGCGACTTTCACCAGCTTTTCCATTACCGGAATCGCCGCGGCAAACTCTTTCGCGTCCAAATGCTTCACCGCAATTTCAAAGAGCGTGTCATAATCGTTTTCCATTTCTGGCTCCTTTCGTAGTTTTCCCTCGTTGCGGAGGTTTTTTCTAAAAGCCTTTCGGCTTTTCTTAACCGGCTCGCGTCCTTAGCGAACCGGGTTAAGCCTGTACTGCTGGCTCTCGCTCCCGCCAAGACACCCTCGGCGATGTTTTAGGTCAGCTAAAAAAAAGATCGAAGCCTTCCTGTATGGACCAAATGAACACGGTATCTTCTTTTAGAGATAATCCGGTGTATGAATTCAACAGGTAGCGTAGCGTCAAGGGACTCATTCCTTCCTGTATCCTCAAAACCGCCTCTTTTTGGATGGTTTTTAAGACTTTCGCCCGGACATCCTGTTCCTGATCGATGATGTTGGAAAGTATCTTTTCGATTATTTTCCCGTCACATTCATCAATAACGAAACGAATTCCATATTCAAAGATGTCCCTATCGTCAAACTTTGTGGCGTCCTCCAATTCTTCTTCTATGGCAGGCAAGCCTTCTCTGAAGGCTTTATTGGCTAGAAACAGCGCCTTTTTACCGATCTTCTCGTATTGATCAAGAAATTCAGCGTGGTTCATAGTAGCTAATCTCCTTTCGTAGTTTTCCCTCGTTGCGGAGGTTTTTTCTGAAAGCATTCCTGCTTCGCTGACCGGCGCGGCCCCGCGCCGGGGTTAAGCTCTGCGAAACCGGTTTGGCAGAGCCGCCCCGGTTTCGCAGAAATGCTGTTCGGCGGAAGAATGTCCGCCGGCATATCCCGGGATCAAAGCCAAGCCCTCAGCCATGCGCCGGAGGCGTTAAAAACTGCCGCCCTGGATTTCGTATTTCCAGATTCCGTAGTTGTCTAAGATACGATCCCCACGGATTTCGTATTCCCGGTTTCCGTAGTTGTCGAGGATATACTCCCCGCGGATTTCGTATCTCCGGTTTCCGTAAGTGTCGAAAATATACTCCCCGCGGGTTTCGTATTTCAGACTTCCGTAAGTGTCTATTATTTTCATGGAATTACCTTTTTGCGGCGTCAGCCGCGGTCAAATCGGCGGAAGAATGTCCGCCGGCATATCCGAGACGCGGCGATTACCGGTAATTAGTACCGTTTTCCCAAGCCTCGTAGGCGCCGCAGGTCTTACAGTTTTGCGACGACTTACAGTTGTAGTCCCGGTGACCTGAAGCCGGCATACTTCCCGATAGACCGCAGTGGTCATTTCCGTTTTCACCGCTGTAAAAAGGACACCATCCCGGATGATTCGGAGTCTCTATCACGTTTTCCTCCTTCATAAAGGTAAAATCAGGAATTCAACGAATCCCTTAACCGGCGCGAACCTGCGCCGGACTAAGCCTGTGTTACCGGCTCGGCGCAGACGCCGAAGCCCATTAAGCGGGTCATTGGACAAAGCCGCTGATCCCTCCAAACACTTTTTCTACCGCCGGGTCTTCTTCCAGCGAAATGTCTGTGTATGAGTTCATAAGCGCGTACAGCGAACGCATATTTATTCCTGCTTGAATCCCGAGAACCGCCTCTTTTTGGATGGTTTTTAAGGTTTTGACGCAGGCGTCTTGTTCTTGGGCTACGATGTTGGAAAGAACCGTTTCGATTATTTTCGCTGGAACGCCGTCGATGACAAACCGGAGTCCGTATTCAAAAACGTCTCGGGTATTGGCTTTTGCGTGGTCTAGCGTATCTTCTAGGGCGAGCAAGCCTTCCCGTCGGGATGTATCGACTGCAAACTGGGCTTTTTCGACGATCTCGGCGTATTGGTCAAGAAATTCAGCGCGGGTCATAGCAGTTGATCTCCTTTTTCACAGGGATAGATACTAATCTCGCCGTAATTGTTCAAACGGCGGATAATGGTTACGATCTTTTCTCGCGCCGCTTCAACGTCCTGCAATCGTACCATCCCCATATATTCCATATCTTCTTTGAGCAGTGCGACGGCTCTTGTGGACATATTCCGAAAGACCTTTTCTTGAATGGGTTCCGCCGCTCCTCTCAGAGCCTTTGCCAGATCCGCGGCGTCGATCTCCCGTAGCGTTTTTTGAATCGCCTTATCGTCTAAGCGCAGGAGTACGCCGAATCGTATGGGGAGAAAGCAATTCAGCGTATAGGGGGCGTTGCAGGAAACGGTTCGGGCGAAAACCCATGCGTTTTCCCGCAGTTCAAGGCTGTTTATGGTATCGCAGTAGGTTTTCGCGTCGGAACTTTCGGCATACTCTTCGGGGTTTTCAAAAACGCTTATCGCGATTCGATCAATCTCCGACTCATGCCCGTAATGGGAAGCCAGTCTTTTGCGGTTGACATAGAGGTCTCCTTGTATGAGATATGATTTATAAGCGGGCAGATTCGCGGCGAATCCGTCTCCGGTTGAGATGAATTTGCCCCAGTCCGGGATGAGCCTGCCCTCTGCCGCGGCGAATCCGCCCCGCGGAAAACCGAGAAAAATCCCGCCTAGACCGGCGTGAATTCTTTTGAAAAAAAAGTTAAAAAAAAGCGCGAATTCGGGGCTTAGGTACTTGACAAAGCGGATCGCGCCCTGATAATTTGCGCGGGGCGCAAGCGCGGGGCGCAAAGGGCGAGGTCAGCCCTCATCCCAACAGCATTGACTCTGCAAGACGTAAGGAAGCGATTCATTTTTTCTATGATGAACTTTCTATCCATTAGGAATAACTATATACCGGCTGGCTTGTTTTTTCAACAAAGGGTATGCTTTTTTTTAAAAAAAATTTAGAATTCAGGGGACCGGAATAAATCCTTTAGCAAATCGCCGGGGGAGGAGTTTCGGGCGGTACCCGAAACTCCGGAGGGCGCGTTATTTCAGGAGCCGATTCAGGACGGTTTTGCGCTGGAAGCCGCGCTTGCGGGGCGGGGCGTCAGACCCGCCGCTTGCTGGGCGGCGCAAGCCGGAAACCCGCGTCAGCCTAGCCGGAGAAGAGGTTCGGCGGACGCTCAAGATTGGATGCTCCGGGTACTTCCGCTTGTATTCAACCGCTCCCGAAGACGCATAAAGTCTTCCATACTTTCAACCTGATTCATAAGCTCCAATATTTCAATCTGTCCTTCGGCGCGCCCCTCCTGCCGACCTTCGGCGCGCCCCTCCTGCCGACCTTCGGCGCGCCCCATTTCGCGCCCTTTTTCGAGAGCCTCTTCTTTCCAGACCTGCTCGGCGACATTGATGTCGAACTCCATCGTAAACATATTCAGTACCTCCCCGCTGTGGCGTTTAAGATATTCCGCTAATATATCGTGATCAAGGCAATACGCTATCGCCTCGCGTATCGCCCGGCTTAACGCCGATTTCCGCTCGGCGTCGGTCAGCCCTCGCGCGTTGCCGAGAAACTCCCGTACCTTCGCCACAAAGATTGCATAACCCCGCAAGGCTTCGCACTCAGCCATGATCGTAGCGTTATGCCCGTGGTTGATGTTGATTACCTTCACCCGCAACTCGAGGGTTATCTCCCCGCTCCCTTCAG
>JAIRPH010000098.1 GCA_031257135.1 Spirochaetaceae bacterium | reverse complement strand
TGCTTTTTTCCCAGTCCCAGGTAGTAGGTTTCAAAGGATTCCCGGCGGCAGGCTTGAGGTTTAAAACTCTTGCCGCTTGCAAATACTTCCCGGATACGCTTGAGCAGAGCGGCCGAGTCTCCGCTCTGAAACACCTTAACCACCAAATTTCCGCCGGGGGCTAAAAAAGATTCCCCATAGTCCAGCGCGGCTTCAGCGAGCGCAAGCGAGCGGAGAACGTCTACCCCGTTATTGCCGGTAGTCCCCGGGGCGGCGTCGCTCATTACCAGATGAAAGGGACTGTACGACCGGATACGCTCTTTCGTTTCCGCCGCGGTGATGTCTCCTTGCAGGAAAGAGAAATTGTTTTTGTCAAAAAGCCCCTTATCGTACTGCCGGGAAAGGCGGGATAGGTCCGCGGCGACAAGAAATACCCGGCTCTCCAGCCGCCGCAAGGTGTAGAGGCTCCAGCTTCCCGGAGCGGCTCCTAAATCCAGAACCCTGAAGCCCTCCGGGATAGACCGAAACAATCCGAATTTTTCAGCGGTTTCCTGTAACTTATATACCGACCGAGCGGGATACCCCTCTTTCTGCGCCTTGAGGGACCAGAAGTCAGGCTTATTATAGGACGGCATAGGACTTGTCTTTGAAACGCCCTTTGATTACAATGCTACTCATGGATCGAGAGTATATCCTGAAACTCGAAAAGATAGAAGCCGTATTACGCGGCTGGTTGCCGGAAGAGCCTGATCCGATGCGGCGGTCATGGATGAACCCCGTGTTTTCCGATCTTTCCGCTATGATTCCGACCGGACTGCTGAAGTCATTAACGATGCCGAGCTGGGACCTCCTCAATCGGGGGGGGAAACGGTGGAGGCCGCTTTTGATGACGCTGATTTGCGAAAGCCTCGGGGGAGGAGACCGGGCGTTGCCCCTGACTCCGCTGGTGGAATTTCCGCACAACGCAAGCCTCATCCACGATGATATAGAAGATAACTCCGACGAACGCCGGGGAGAGCCTGCGGTACATATACGCTACGGGATTGACGCCGCCATTAACAGCGGGACGTTTCTGTATCTTCTGCCCCTCGCTTGTCTTGAACGCTGGGAGGCTCCGATAAGCCGAAAATACGCGGTTTTCGATTTTTGGGGACTGCATCTCAGGCGGCTTCATCTGGGGCAGGCGATGGATATTCAATGGCATCGGGATTTTACCGCGCTCCCTGACATCGAGGAGTATACCCTCATGTGCCGGCTGAAGACCGGCTCTCTTGCTCGGCTTGCGGCGGTTCTGGGAGTGATTTCGGCGAATACTGACGAGGAATTATCGGAAAAAGAGTCCCTGCTGATACATAATTTGGGGGAATCTGCCGAAAAAATAGGGATGGGTTTTCAAATTCTTGACGACGTCAAAAATCTTACCACCGGCAATCCGGGCAAAAAGCGGGGAGACGATGTGGTTGAAGGCAAGAAAAGCCTGCCGGTACTCTTGTATCTTCACCGTCATCAGGACCGCCGGGATTTTGCAGTCCGCTGTTTCTCCGCGGCCAGAAAAGGCGGAACCGCAGTCCCGGAAGTAGAGGAATTCATTGAAGCCCTAACCGCTGACCGGGCGATTCAGGAAGCTGAAGCCAAAGGGCGGGCGTATATTGCCGAAGGAAGAGACCTTTTTTTCAGCCGCGGAGGCGGCGCGCTGGCGGGACTTTTGGATTTTCTTCAATAAAGGCTTGCATTATTTAGATAAAAAGATATAATAAAAAACATATTGGTAAAAGGATGTTTTGAATAATGAAAGGCGGCTTGAATATAAGTAGCGTATATCAAAGGATTCGTAAAAGTATAGGGACCCATGTTCCGTGGTACAAGACCTTGCTAAGATGGATGATGGTTGCAAGTTTAGCGTATTATATGTCGCCTCTCGGCGGTTTAGTCTTCGCGGGAAAGCCCCAAAAACAGGCGGGCGTTTCAGAGGAGATCGATCCTGAACAGGCAATGGGCGGACTTTCTTTTGAAAGCGCGCAAGGTCCGACCCTCGAAACCGTTTCCTTTGTGGAGGGTCTCCCGGAACCGGCGGAGTTTTCCCGGCCTGAACTCCTGCTTTACACCTCTTATACGATTCAGCAAGGCGATACTATCGGCGTTATGGCTCAAAAATTCGGTTTAAATCAGGATACGATTATTTCGGTAAACGGGATTACTAACGCCCGAACTTTGCGGGTGGATCAGACCTTGCGGATTCCTAATCAGGACGGTATTCTGTACTTTGTAAAAAACGGCGATACTTTGTCAAGCGTTGCAAAAAAATTCGATACTACTATGCAGTCAATCCTAATGGCAAACGAGCTGTTTTCTGAAAACCTGAAAGCTAACGCCAGCATCTTTATTCCCGGAGCGAAACTCGACTTAATAGACCTCCAAGAGATTAACGGCGATCTTTTCGCCTGGCCCGTGCGGGGGCGCATCACCTCGAATTACGGCTATCGATCCAGTCCGTTTACCGGACAAGGACGGCAGTTCCATTCGGGAATGGATATAGGAGTCCCTATGGGAACGCCTATAAAAGCGGCTATGTCAGGACGGGTTGCCATTGCGGGATATGACAGCGTTTACGGCAATTATGTGGTGATTTCTCATCATTCCGGGTATCGGACGCTTTACGGACACATGAGCGTGATTCGGACCAAGCCGGGCGCGTATGTCGAAACGGGCGAGCGCATCGGCGATGCAGGCAGTACCGGTCTCAGCACCGGTCCGCACTTGCACTTTACGGTGTATAAGAATGGCGTCACCGTTAATCCCCGTCCGTTGATTAAATAAACGCTCTTGATTATTATAGCTACATGAATAAGGAACTTTTAATGCAACGATATAAAAACGAAGACGATGAAAAAGAGAAAGAATCCGCCAAAGAATCCGGACCGGACCCGCTTTTACATAAGATGCTGAAAACCCGGACTATCCTGCTTTCCGGGGAGATAAAGAAAGACCTTGCGGAGCGGACTATCCGCCAGCTTCTTCTCTTGGAGGATATGAACGACGAGCCTATCCGCATTTTTATCGATTCGCCGGGAGGCGACGCGGACGCGGGATATGGGATATTCGACATGATCCGGTTTATTAAACCGCCGGTTTGGACTATCGGCATGGGGCTGGTAGCAAGCGCGGCGGCGATTGTTCAGCTTGCCGCTCCCAAGGAGCGGCGGGCGGGGCTTCCGAACAGTCATTATCTTATCCATCAGCCTCTTTCGGGTATTCGGGGGGTTGCTACGGACATTGAAATCCACGCGCGGGAACTGGATAAACTGCGGGGCAAGATAAACCGGCTCATTGCCGACGAAACCGGCGCGGATTTTTCTCAGGTTGAAAAGGACACGGATCGGGACTTCTGGATGAACGCGGAAGAAGCGGTTCGGTACGGTCTTATCGCTAAGGTTATCGTCAACCGAAGCGATCTGTAACGCCGATGTCGCCTGTGCATCGCGCTCCTGCGATGCACGGCTATCTTATTCCTGACTGCCGTCCTCCTCCGCGAAGAGATTATCTGTTTCCGCCGGCTCAGGCGTTGCGGTTTTCTTTTTATAGTCTTCCTGTACGACTCTATCTACGCCGATTACGAAATCCGGCTCGTCTATTCTGAAAATCCGCACTCCCTGAGCGGCTCGTCCCATTATTCTGATGTCGCTTACTTTGACCTTGATGGATTTGCCTTGGCTGGTGATGCATAGAATCTCTTCTTCTTCCAAGACGTTTACGCATCCTGCGAGTTCGCCGGTTTTCTCGGCGACCGTGTAGATGCGCTGTCCGCCGCCGCCGCGGCCGTGCGCGGAAAATTCGCTGAAGTCCACTCGTTTGCCGTACCCGTATTTTGAAAGCAGGAGCATCGATTCCTGATCGTCAACTCTCAGCAGTCCTATGAGTTCATCCCCTTCGTCGAGTTTCAAGCCTTTAATGCCGTGAGCGGTACGTCCCATAGATCGGACGTGGGCTTCATTGGTGCGTAACGCCTGACCCTGCCGGGAGATGAGCATTACCTCGTCGCCGCCGCCGGTGAGAAGCGCGCTTACCAGTTTATCTCCTTCGTCTAGGTTGACCGCGTAAACGCCTCTTGTTCTGGCGTTGGCGAATTCGCTGATCTTTATCTTTTTGACAATGCCTCTGGCGGTTCCCATGAAAAGATACCGATCTTCGGCGAAGTCTTTGAAAGACGCCACCGCGGTAATCTCTTCTTCCGGCGCGAAGGTAAAGAGGCTTTTGATGTGCGTTCCTTTGGATATCCGGGAGCCTTCCGGCACTTCGTGAACCTTGACCCAGTAGGCTTTGCCTGCGCTGGTAATGAATATGATGTATTCATGGGTGGAAGCCACAAAGAGGCGGGAAATAAAGTCGTCTTCCGCGAGTTTCGCGCTGATCATGCCTTTTCCGCCGCGGCTCTGGTTTCGGTAGGAGGCTACCGGCACCCGCTTGATGTAGCCCAGATTGGAGATAAGGATGATCATCTCTTCCGGCTTAATCAGGTCTTCTACGTTGATATGCTCGACTTCGCCGGCTACGATTTCGGTGCGCCGTTTATCGCCGTATCGTTGGGCGATATCCTTAGTTTCGTCCTTGATTGCTTGTAAGAGTTTCTGTCTATCTTCCAAGAGGGAGGTAAAGTAGGAGATTTGAAGAAGCAGTCCGTTAAGCTCCTGCTGTAGTTTTTCTGTTTCAAGAGCCGTGAGCCGTCCGAGACGCATATCGACGATGGCTTGAACCTGCGCCTCTGAAAGGTGAAACCGTTCCTGTTGGGCGGCTTTGGCGGACTGTATATCCTTAGAGCCTTTGATGATCGCCACGATTTCGTCTATATGTTGCAACGCGATCATAAGCCCTTCCAAGATATGCGCCCGTTCCTGAGCTTTCCGCAGATCGTGCTGAGTCCGGCGGGTCACCACGGCTATCCGGTGGTCCACGAAGTAGCGGATCAGCTCTTTGAGGGTAAGGCATTGAGGTTTGCCGTTCACCAGCGCAAGATTGATGATGCCGAAAGAAGACTGCAACGCCGTATGAGAGAAAAGCTGATTCAGTACGACTTTAAGGATCGCGCCTTTTTTCAGCTCGATGACGATTCTCATTCCGTCCCGGTCGGATTCGTCGTTGGAGGCGGCGATGCCGTCGATGACCTTTTCTCGGGCGAGCGAGCCGATTCGCTCAAGAAGAGCCGCCTTATTTACGGTGTAGGGAATCTCAGTGAAGACGATGATCTCTCTGCCTGACTTGGTCGTTTCTACGTCGAACCGTCCGCGGATGAGCAGTTTTCCTCGTCCGGTTTTGTAGGCTTCCTTGATGCCCTGCCTGCCGAAAACGATTCCGCCCGTAGGGAAGTCAGGTCCGGCGATATACTGCATCAGATCGTCTACCGTAAGCTCCGGGTTGTCGATATAGGCGCAGACCGCCTCGCAGACTTCCGCGAGGTTGTGAGGCGCCATGTTGGTAGCCATGCCTACCGCGATACCGCTGGAGCCGTTGACCAGCAGATTAGGAACCGCCGCGGGCAGTACCGACGGCTCCAAAAGAGACTCGTCATAGTTCGGGACGAAATCTACGGTTTCCTTATTGAGGTCTTGAAGCATTTCGTCGCCGGTTTTGGAGAGCCGGGCTTCGGTATATCGGGACGCCGCGGGCGGGTCTCCATCTACGGAACCGAAGTTCCCTTGTCCCTGCACCAGCGGGTAGCGGAGGGAGAAATCTTGAGCCATTCTGACCAAAGCGTCGTAGAGCGAGGCGTCGCCGTGGGGGTGATACTTACCCATAGCGTCGCCGACAATACGCGCGCTTTTTTTGGTCGCTCCGTTAGGGCGCAGTCCCAGATCATCCATAGCGTAGAGCAGACGCCTATGGACCGGTTTGAGACCGTCCCGCACGTCCGGCAAGGCTCTGGATACGATAACGGACATCGCATAATTGAGATATGCGGTCTTTACTTCATCTTCTATAGCGACAGGGATAATTTTACCGATATTAGCCACAGAACACTATCCTTTCATTACATAACATCTTATAACATTATACTACAAAACCGACGGGAATGTCAAAGGACTGTCCTTCAGCGTTTTAACGCTTGAGCGGCGTAGCCTCCGCGAAACCGCCTCCCTGCTGAAAACTGGAAAATTCCGCTGGAATTATCGCCTCACCTCGTGCGGTTTTTAAAGATTTTTTCAAAATATTTTCTCGCAGGGATTTCCCGCTACGCTGGAGGCTTTAGCGGTCGCCTCAGCGGGGGACGCCCGCCGGCTTTTTTCCGCGAAGCCCGCCGCCGCCCGCAAGCCGAAACCCGCGGGCTGGCGTTTCCCGCAAAGCCCGCAAACAACGCCGAAACCCGGTAAGCGGGCGGTACAAGCCGGAAGCCCGCCTGCGCTCGCTGGGCTTGGCGTCAAACGCCTGCTCGGAAGCCCGCGGACGGCGGGGGGCGGAAGCCCGCAAGCCTAGACGCGGGGCGTTTTTTCTGAGGCTTTCCCGCAAGGGACTGCTCTCAACCCCCCTCGCACACCCGCTATGACTAATCGCTGTAGCGTATCTGAACGCCTTCAGGAAATGCCCCCTCTCTAACTCGCGTCCGCCGCGAAAGGGTAACACTCTTCAGTCTGCTACATAAATTAAATGCCTGATACTCGATAGCGATAACTGAGGAAGGTATAGTGACGCCGGTCAGACTCGTGCATCCAACAAACGCCAACATTCCGATAGCAATAACTGACGGAGGTATAGTGACGCTGGTCAGACTCGTGCATCCACCAAACGCCACATTTCCGATAGTAGTAACTGACGGAGGTATGGTGACGCTGGTCAGACTTTCGCATCCAAAAAACGCCTGAGCCTCGATAGTGGTAACTGAGGGAGGTATAGTGATACTGGTCAAACTCAAACAGCCGTAAAACGCCCATACCCCGATAGCGGTAACTGATGAGGGGATGCTGACGCTGGTCAGAGTTAGGCAATTATGAAACGCTCCATGCCCGATAGCGGTGACCGGTATGCCGTTAATCCGGTCTGGTATCACAACCCGAGTTGCCGAACCGGTATACTTCGTAATCGTAACCCCTGAGCCTTCGGCTTTCCACTCAAGCCCAGAGGGAACAGCCGCGGTTGCGGGCGCGGGATTCGGCGTAGTCGAAGGTTGCGAGGACGGCGTAGTCGCGGGTTGCGGCGCGGGCGCGGGCGTTCCGCCCGGTCTGCTTCCCAAGTAGGCGATGCCGAAAAACTGATTGTATATCGCAGGACGCTGTTTCCCGCCGCTCGCGCGAATTACATCCGCGCCGGTGCGCCGGATTACCTCGCTAACTTCCAAACCGGGAACCCTCAAGTTGTTCAGCAAATGCTCCGTGAATACCCCGTTCCGCCCGGTCCCGTCGGAGGCAACCGAATCCTCGCTCGTCGCATACACGATAATACTGTCCGCAGGCTGATTCCGTACGCCGCTCAACCCGTTGACGCCGTCTCGCCACCACTTGAACGGATTAGACCGGCACGCGTCGATAATCACCACATTCAGAGCGTTGCCCGCTTCATTCAGCTCGTTCATCAGAGTCTGCGCCGAAATCGCCCGCTGACGCAGATAGCTCTCGCTGGGCAAGTCCGCGTCAACCGGTATCAGGTAGTTCTCCCGGCTTGAAGACTGCACCCC
>JAIRPH010000080.1 GCA_031257135.1 Spirochaetaceae bacterium | reverse complement strand
TTTCAGGCGAACCTGCTGTTTTTCCAAGAAGCTCTTCAATCATTGGAAAGCCTTCAATATGGCTTTCCACTACCTCAATTATGGTTTCGTTTAATGCCTATCATACTTTCTGGATCACCTCCAAAAATTCTATATCCGGGGCGGGGTACTCTTCAACTTCAAGATGGAAAGCGACTCAGACAAAGCCCTAAAGAAACTTGCCAAGAACAATGATGTAAGTTTCTCGCTGTTCACGTTTGGTCCGCGTATCAGTATCGGCTTCGGCTATAAGTTCTGGGGAAAATAGCTCCGTTCTTTGGCTACAAAAGAAAACGCCCTCCGATGTGGACGGCGTTTCTTTTTAAGAAAAAAAATTACCGGAGAAGCTGGAACGCCTTGGGTTCTATGATTGGCTTGGGCGAGCATTACGGTTTCGGGTGAAGCCCGGCGGCGGCGCGTTGAAGTCTAAGCCGGTTTTATGCGCCGTTTTCGTTCTTCCCATGAAACGCCGCCCACAGGATGCCAATCTTTCGGCGCGGTAAGAGTCTGTAGCGTCCAATCTTGAGCGGAAACGCCGGCGTTATGAGGGCGTATCCCGCTGAACTCACGTTATTTAACAATATCCCATTGTTCTAAGTCCCGGAACGTACCGAAGTCGCGGACAGTACCAAAGGTAAGTCGCTTATTCGCCGCCCTAAGCACTAATTCGCTGTAAACTCCGGAAACTGGAACCTCTTCGGCGAGAAGCTCCTGAATCTCATAATACGCGGCTTGCAGAATCGTCTCGTCAACATTGGTAAGCAGAGTATTCAGCAACTGGTCCATTTTAAGGTCCGCATATCCGGTACGGCCGGTTTTAGAATCCGCATAATACGACAAATTCCGCAACGCCGTGAAGTGATTAGCCGGCATCCCAATAATAGCAATGTCATAGTCATGAGCTTCAATCCGGGACATAACGGCGGAAAACAGCGCCGGTTCGATAACGACCGTGAGACCGACAGCCCTGAAGTTCTCCGCAATTCTCGTACATATCTGGCTTCTGGTGATATCGCTGGTAGGCACGAGGAAGGTAAGCTGACGAGACGTATCCCACCTCGATTCCGCAAGCAGTTGCTTCGCCTGTTCAGGATCATAGGCGTACTTCGATGCGTCTTCATTCCAGAACTCGATATGAGAAGAAACCGGAGTTTTGGTCATAAACGCCTGACCGAGAAAAACGTCCTGCAAAATGCCGTCCCGATCAATCGCCATATCCATCGCCTGCCGGACTTTCAGATTGTCTAAGACCTTATTATTATAGAAAACAACCTGCACCGTACCGGGAGCGCCTCGCATCGTGTGCAAGTGGGGCGTACTCAGGATACGGCTGTACGCATCGACCGGTATATTCCCGACCCCGGGATAGTTCATATCGATCTCGCCGCTTACAAGCTGGTCGGCAATCTGATTCCCTGAAAGAATCTTGAAGCGCAGAGTGTCAATGTTGGGACGTCCAAGAAAATAGGCGTCGTTTGCTTCAAGGGTCAAATCCTGAGTCCTGCTATATTCCTTGAACCTGAATGCCCCGTTGGTGACCGTCGGATTCTGAAAAAAAGGATGATCGATTAACGCGCCGGGGTCTACGGCTTCAAGGATGTGCTTCGGCATAGTCCGCACCATCGTACCAATATCTACCTTAAATACATTCAAGAGAACCGGATATTTGGTTTCTACGGTTATCGTGTAGTCGTCGATTTTCTGTACTCCGCTGATTCCCTCCGCCCCGGGCGGAAACAGCCCGGCATCGTCGGTCCCTGCGATGATGCGGTGCGCGCTGGGATCAGGCATACCTACCGCAGGATTTGAAATAGCGTTCATAGTAAAGATTACATCATCCGCGGTAACCGGCATCCCGTCCGTCCACGCGACATTCCGCCTGAGCGCAATCGTAAAGATAAGGTTGTCCTCGGTAGCGATGTTCTCAGCCAAGCGGTATATGAAATCTTCTTCCTTCATCTCCGATACGAGGGGCATAAAAAGGATGCATGACGCATAGTAGGACATGATATTATGCATCGACAAAGGGCTGACCGTAATCGGATCAATCGTGATCCCGATGTTTACCGCCTTGAATTTCGTTTTAACCGTGGGGATTTCCTGCGCTGGTTTAGCAAAGACCGGCGCGGACAATAACAGCGTCAGTCCGAATACAATCAATTTTTTCACTGGGTATCTCCTTTAGGAAGGACGAAAACGCCCCTTCCTCCAATGCAGTATTTAGAATATAATTTTTAAGTATATATTGCCTTGAAAAAAAAGCAAGCGTTTTCGTTAA
This sequence comes from Spirochaetaceae bacterium, assembly GCA_031257135.1. GTDB lineage: Bacteria > Spirochaetota > Spirochaetia > Treponematales > Breznakiellaceae > JAITHW01. The sequence continues at coordinate 12,932 of JAIRPH010000080.1, read as the reverse complement.
ACGTACCGTAGCTTTGCTCGGATACGCGCCGCCCATCATCTTCTTCGGCAACGCCGATTCGGCATGGAGTTTGACTATCCTCTGATGCCCACTGTCCGCGCCGATCTCCCTACTGAACCTTCCGGCGTTTCTTTTTCACGGGATACAGGATATCACTGGCGAAGAGTACCGAAATGCCCGCGGCTCATTTGGCAGGAGGGATGCGTTTTCTGGGCTTTACGCTACGAAGTTGAACGCTAACTGGACTTCGCTGTTCCTTACCTCGCAGGAGATGCTCCAGACGGCTAATTCGGAATTGCTGAATGCCGGGCTGGTTCCCTTGACAAGAGGCTCATTCCCTTCTACTCTCTAAAGAGTGAGTGTACAAGGAGATACATAACCAATGGGGTCAACTATTGGTATAAAAACCGCCAACGGCGAATTTTATCCTATTTTAGAAGAAAATTCCGCTGTTGAAAAAAGACTTATTCTCACTACGGTTCACAACAAGCAAGCAAGTGTACATATTGACCTGTATAAAAGCGATACCCGGACCATAACCGAAGAAGGATATATCGGAAGTCTGGTAGTCGAGCATATTAGGTCTAAGCCCCGAGGAGAGCCTTCGATAGAATTGGTCATTTCCGCGAATGAAGCGGGAGAAATTATTGCGGAAGCCGCGGATTTAGATGCCGAAGCCCCCGGAACGCCTCAGCGGTTGAAGGTTTCCCTGAAAACCATTGAGCCGGAAAGAGACGAACCGCCGGACTTCGCTTTAGGCTATGGAAGCCTTCCGCCTCCGGGCTTATATGATCCCCCGGGCGGATATGGTTTTCCCTGGAAGAGGGCGGTCATTGTTATTTTAGCTCTTATTGCCATAGGTTTTGGAATATGGTGTTTTCTGCTCGGCGGTTTTAAGTCTAAGGTCCCTGAGCAGTCCTCTAAGCCTGAGATCACCTTAGGGGAGCCTCTGCCGGTTTCTCCGGAGCTTGCGGTTCAGGCGGGACCGCAGGCTCTGCCGAAACCGGAAATTCCGGCGGCTCTCAGCGAGCCGGAGCCGGAGCCTGAACCAGCGGAGGAGCCTGAACCGGAACCGGCAATAGCGGAAGCGACTCTGCCGCCGGACCCGCCGGTTGCGGATGACCCGCCGATTATTGAAGCCCCGGTCTTGCCTCCGCGCCGGCAGTCTGGAGTCAATCGGACTCGTCCGAGTCCGCCGGTGGCATCTTACAAAGTACCCGCCATTATTCCCCGCGGAGGAGTCCCGTATAAAATTCGTTGGGGAGATACTCTTTGGGATATATCGGAGGCGTTTTATCGTAATCCTTGGCTGTATCCGCGGATTGCCCGGTTTAATAAAATCCGCAACCCGGACCTTATTATCTCAGGGACGACAATTCGGGTCCCTCCTAGACGATAGGATTTTGCGGGTTTTCCTGTGCTTTTTCCTCATTTTGACCTCCTGCAAAGGTCAGGAAGGGGCAGACCTAAACCGGGAAGAGGCGATGCCGCAATTCAAAGCCGAAGATATTGATTTTATTATGGAATCCGATACCGCGACGGTCAGAGAACTGGCGGAGCGCGATCCTTCCGGGGCGTTTTACATGGGATTATTGGTCCGGGACAGAGAAGGCGCGAAAAACCGGAGTCTCCTGCTGTTTCAGGAGGCTTTGAAAAGCCCGGCGGTTCGAGTCCGGGAAGAAGCGGCCCGAGAGCTGATACTCCCGGTATTGGCGAAGGAAATTACCGGAGATACTCTGCCCGGGATTATCAAAAATACCTTTGTAAAAAGTTCCCCAAATAGCCCGCTGATCACCCTGCATAGAGCCGCGCGCTACGCTTTAGGCGACTATTCCGATGCGGCGTCCCCGGCGGAAGCGCAAGGGGAGCCTTCCTCTTGGGACAGGGTAATCCCTTTAGCCGCGACGCTGAAACTCCAGCAGGAGGGGTCTCGGTATGCGAGAACTGCCCCGGAGACGAATATCCTCCGAGGGAAACTCCTCGGTTTTTTGCTGGCAGGTACGCCGGATAGAGTCTATACCTGGATTTTTCAGGAAATTGTACGGCAGGAGCCGGAGTTTTTCACCGAAGCCGAATCTTCTGCGGTTCTTGGACGGTTCGCGGTTGCTAACGCTTCATATTCTGAAGCTCTCCGGCGGTTTCGGCTTGTTTTGGAACAAGATCGGTCGCTTTTCTTTCAATATCCCGACCTGACTGGCGATTTAGGGCGGACCTTTCAATATACCGGCGATGGCAAAGCTCAAACCGAAGGGATAAAACTGTTTCTTGAGTGGGAAAACGCTTTTCAGACTGGTATAGTCCTCGATGGAGGCGCGGACCGAGGGAATCCAGCGGCTGATATATCCCAAATCCGGTTTCGGGTTCTGTATTTTTTAGGCAGAATAGAGCGGCGGCGGCAAAATTATACGCAGGCGGCGGTATATTTCGAGGCTTCCCTCCCTTTCGCGCCGGATCATATTCAGGAAGACGCCGCGGTATGGTATATTTTAGATGTTCAGCGGTCGATTAAGCCGGAAAATCTTCTGCCTGCGGCGCATACCTATCTGGAACGCCGGCATGATCCCTCGTATTTTTCGGATATTCTGGATCATCTGTGCCGGTATCTTACGGTAAAGCGGCAATGGAAGGATATGCTGGGCTTGTTTCCGCGGATTCTGGTTCTAGCCGACGGGGGAACTAAGGCGAAGTATGCGTATATTCTTGGACGGGCTTTAGCGGAAGGGTATATTTCGGTTATCGACGCTGAGAATACGCTGTATACTTCCGGCATGGGCGGGCAGATTTCAGCGGAAGCCCGGAAAACCGCCGTGGTCCGCAGTTTTTTTCGCATCGCCTTTGAGGAGGGAAGGGCTTCGTTTTACTATCGGGCTATGAGCGCGTCTCAGTTGGGCGATACGGTATCTCCGGTTCAGGAAGCCTCGGAGGAACCGGAGGATTTTCCTCATACCGACGAGATGGATTTGATTCTCGGTTTCTTTAAATATGGAGCGGCACCGCATAGTTTGTCTTACATCAAAGCCGCCGGAGACCGGCTTTCCGCTTCTGAGATGCGGATTATCGCCCGCGCGTTGGCTGATCATGAGATGTGGATAGAAGCTATCCGGCTCGTGAACGCCTACATACTTCGGGAAGATTATGGGGCGCGCCGGGAAGATATGACGCTCTACTACCCAAGAGCCTACCGCGAAATAATAGAACGAAACGCCGAAGAAGCGGGAATCCCGCCGGAAATTTTTTACGGGCTTATCCGTACGGAGAGCGCGTTTGATGCGTCCATTCAATCTCATGTCGGGGCGGTGGGGCTTACTCAGCTCATGCCTCCGACGGCTCGGGAAGAGGCGGAACGGATCAGGCGGCGGGGAGGTCCGAATTATTTAGACAATCTGGACTTGCGGGACCCGGCAATCAACGTCCACATTGGAGCCTCGTACCTAAGCCGTCTTCTTGGGCTTATGAAAAGTCCTATGCAGGCTTTACTTTCTTATAACGGCGGGTATAATAGGGTTCAGCGGTGGCGAGCGGCGGAACCGAAACTCCCGGAAGACCTCTTTTTGGAGACGGTCGAGTTTATGGAAACTCGGGAATATGGCAAGCAGGTCTTAGGAGCCGCGGCGGCTTACGGGTATCTCTATTTTGATATGACTATGGAAGCGGTGGCGGCTGAAATATTTAAATGACGCCCCCCTTGCTATAATAAGAAATCATGCATAAAGTAGAGATAGGGAGGGAACAGGTTACGTCAAAAGATTGATTTGGAGGATCGTGTTTTTGTGTTGTGGCAAGAGAGCGGATCTCAGGAAAAACCCAAAACCCGAGTGATAGAACTCGCGGGGGCGGCGGTATTGGGATTGTTTTCTATAATTATGGCTGTTTCTATAACGGGAGCGTTGTTCAGAGGTTCTGAAATTTTCTTCGGCTTAGGCAATTTCTTTGTCGATGCCCTAGGAATTCTGTCCTTTGGGATTCCGGCGTATCTGTTGTGCGCCGCCATTTTACTGGCGAGTCCCGTATATCGCCCGGACCGTATTTTTATCCTCAGTTGTTCTCTGGTTCCTTTTGTGACGCTGGCTATGGGTTTCGTTTTTATCCGGGATTTCGATTATTGGTCTCAGCTGTTCCATGTATTTTACTGGGCTGGGAAGGGGGGGTTTAATCTCTTTATCATTCTCTTGACCGTCATAGAGGGGCTTATTATCATTGCCTTCAGCGCGGTGCTTTTTCCTCACGGTTCAGCGCAGGGAGAGAAGCCGGACGGAGAAGGCGCGCTGTCTCCAGCCCAGCGGGACGATTCCTTACCGTCCGAAAGCCTGTGGCAAAAGTCTAAACCCTTTTGGCAATCCGCGAAAAACCGCGCCTTTTTACTGCTTCCAGACTCGCTGAAACGGAAAGCCTATAATCCTATCCCGGAAGAGTCGGTCTTTTCTCCGCCCCGGTATGAATCTACCGCTGAAGAAATCGATATAGAAAACATCCGCCTTCCTGACATAAAGCCTTTGGCTTCCGCGTCGGCTATGAGCAAGCTGGAATCGGTTTCCGCGTTTAAAGACGACCCGTATCGGGAGGAACCGGAGTTCCCTGAAGAGGAAGCCGATATTCCTATAGAAACCGTTCCTTCTTGGGAAGCCTATCGGATTCCGATAAAAGGGATACTCGACGGGTATCCGGCGGATCAAGACGATGACAGCGACGACCAGAGCCTTAAAGACGCCGCGTTGATCCTCAAAGAGACTCTGCGGGAATTCAACATTCAAGCGGATATTACCGGAATTTGGAAAGGACCGGTTGTCTCGATGTTTGAGATTATCCCGGAACCGGGGGTAAAAGTCTCTAAAATCATCAACCTTCAAGACAATATCGCTCTGCGATTGGCGGCGGCTTCCATACGGATTATAGCTCCCATTCCGGGCAGACACGCGGTAGGCATCGAAGTCCCCAATGGGAAACGAAACCTCGTGTCTTTTGCGGACCTCATCAAAGAAGAAGCCTATTGGAGAGATGCAAAATCGGAAATACCCTTGATTCTAGGCAAGGAAATTACCGGCGAAGCCCGAATCGTCGATTTAGTCCAGATGCCTCACCTCCTCATCGCGGGCGCGCCCGGTTCGGGAAAATCGGTTTGCCTCAACAGCATGATTCTGTCCATAGTCTATCGTCTTTCCCCTTCAGCGTGCAGACTCATCATGATCGACCCTAAACTCGCGGGCCTTAAAGCGTATAACGATATACCTCACCTGCTGACCCCGGTAATTACCGAGCCGCAACGGGCATTTCAAGCGCTTCAGTACGCGCTCTTTGAGATGGAACGCCGCTACGCGTGTCTGGATTCTCTGGAGGTCAGGGATATGCGGTCCTATAACAAGCGCATCAAAGAACGGGGCATTACGGTAGAGCCTCTGCCGTATATTGTCATCGTAATTGATGAATTCGCTGATTTGATGTCCGCTTCCGGGAAGGAACTGGAATCAGCGCTTGCCCGGCTTGCCGCCATGAGCCGAACCGTGGGGATTCATCTGATTTTATCCACTCAGCATCCGTCTATCGACGTTATTACGGGACAGCTCAAAGCCAATATCCCCGGACGGATTGCTTTTATGGTATCCAACAAAACCGACAGCCGCCTCATCATTGATATGCCGGGAGCCGAAAAACTGTTAGGCAAAGGCGATATGCTCTACGCCGGACCGGAAGATGCGCCGGTTCGTATGCAGGGAGCTTACAGTTCAGAAGAAGAAGCGGCGCGGGTTGCGGAATACCTTAAAACCCTGGGATACCCGGATTATATCGACGACGAACTGTTTATCGACGACGAGAATCTTGCGGAAGGGGATCAGCTGTATGAGCGCGCGGTAGAAATCGTCATCGAGGAAGGCAAAGCCAGCGCAGGGTATCTCCAGCGGCGGCTGAAAGTCGGCTACAACCGCGCCGCGCAACTCATAGACCGGATGGAACAGCAAGGACTGATTATCCCAGTATCGCCGAATACCGAAGAAAATGTATAAGGAAACTAGCCTCATATCCCCCATTTTGACGCGCCCCTTACCGTAGTCTAAGACGCGCGCTTAACTACGGTTAAGGGAGTATCTTAACGCCGTGGCGTCTGACACTACGGCGTGTCTGACACCACGCGCTTTTGCCTAGCGTAAGATGCGGGTGAATTACGCTCATACCGCGTAGCCCGTCGAGCGGCGTCTAACAGAATAGATGGAACAGCGGGTTAGTAATAACTTATCCGGTAATCCTCAAGGGTTATAAAACCGATGCGCCGGTATACAGAGCGGGCGGACAGGTTTAGTTTTTTGACGAAAAGCGTGACCCCTTTGCCTTCGGCGATTATGTCCCGCACGAATGTTGCGGTTAAACGGGAAGCGATGCCTAAGCCTCGGTATTCGGGCAGGATATAGACCCCGCCTATTTGACGGCGGGAAAATGACGCCGCGCTGGTATTAATTTTCCCGATAATACGCCCTTCCAGTTCGGCGATGAGAATCCGCTCATGAGCTATGATATGCTCCAGCGAAAGCCGACAAGCCGCAGGATAAAACTCTGTTCCGGGGGGAAGCACCTCTTCCTGCTCATACGCGGACTGAAGCCGGAACAACGTATCCGTATCAGCCGGGGCAGGAGTCCGCAGAACCAGCTTCCGAGGTCCTTTAGATAGACTGCTCGGATTCGGCGATCTATCTAAAGACATCAGATCGTAATCGATTTTTTCAGCCGCGGCGATTCCCAGAGGACGAAGATAGGTTTCAAGGGTTTCCGCCTCCCGGCGGATTCCTTGAATCGCATGAATTTCAGCTTTCTTGAAGAACCGTTCTATGGAACGAGGTATACGAATATCGCTTTTTCCGTTAAGTATCGGAAAAAGCGTCCGCTTGCTGTAAATAAGCAGCGCGATAATCCGTCCCTTAGGGTCTTGCAGAGTCCAAACCTGATCGCCGGCGTCTGACATCGGGCTGGCGTCAGAAGCCTGTAAAAAACGCGCCGCCGCCGCGACGCAATAGGCTTCGCGGGAGCGCAGGAATAGGGCGGCGGCGTTGGTTGTTCCGGTTTTGCGCCAGCGGTATTCGGTTTCAAAGCTATGAATCATAAGGCGGAGACCATCGAGGTTCGTTTAGGGGAAACGGCAAGGTTCCCTCCGCCGGGATGCGTCCTAAAATGGCTGAGAATCCGGCGATAAAGGATGAACGGGCATAGCTGTATACCGCAATAGCGCCGTCTACCCAGGGGACTTCATCGAGATACACCGGGCTGAGAATTGAAAGTACGATGACCCGTTTCCGCAGGTCTTTCAAGGCTTTCAACGCCTGTACGTCTTCGGCTTTGGAGAGACAAAAAATTACCGTATCCGCTTTCTGAGCCTGCCACGCCAAGTCCGCTCCTCGGGTAACGGCGTACCGATAAACCGCCGCTTCGGGATACGCGGCTTTCCCGATTCTAAAAAACTCTTCATGCTGTCCCGTCAAAAGTATCTTTCCCGCCTTTTCAGGCGTCAGAGGAAATAAGGCGGTTTCTTTCACTAAGGTAACGCTTCGGGCGGCCATGTCAAGGAAAAAGGCTGTTCCTTCAGGGTCGGGCAGATTAGTTTCAACTTTTTTCAGGTCTGGTATGAGAGGGACTGCTTTTTCGCCGCGGAGATACTTCAGCTTCACCGCGATAATCCGCCGAGCCGCGTCCCGAACCCGGGACCGGAAGTCCGGTTCCTGCCGCATGGCTGTAATAAGCCGCGTCCAGATAGCGTCGTAGAGATAAGGGGTTTCGGACAAGAGGACAATATCGTTTCCCGCGGCTAAGGCTTGTTTCGCGGCCAGCGAAAGATTACCCGCGCTTAATACCGCGCCGTTCATTCGCAGATCGTCGGTAATGATCACGCCTTTAAATCCCATTCTATCCCGGAGCATATCTAAGAGAAACCATGAAGAAAGCGAAGCCGGCACGGGACCTGCGGGAGTATTCGGAAACGCAATATGACCGGTCATAATGGCTGAGACCCCTTCTCTGATCATGAGCCGGTACGGGACCAGTTCCCGTTCCCAAAGCATATCGAAAGATGACCCCATCTGGGGAAGCACGCCGTGAGAATCAAGCGCGGTATCTCCATGTCCGGGATAGTGCTTTGCCGTGGCGATAACCCCTGTTTCATGGTGTCCTTTCATAAACGCCGCGCCCAGTATCCCCGCCTGAACCGGATCAACCCCAAAGGATCGGGGACCAATGAGTACCGAATCCCGATTAGTGTAGAGATCAACCACCGGAGCGAAATTCATGTTGATCCCCAGCAAAGCCAATTCCCGACCGATATAATACCCCGACCAATAGGCGTCCATAATATATCCCGAAGCCCCAAGAGCCATGTTTCCGGGAGTTTGGCTGGTGGAGCCTTTCACATGGCGAATCCAGCCTCCTTCCTGATCCGTAGCAACCAGCAGAGGAATATGAAAAGGTCCTTTAACCGCCTCGGTTTGAAATATCCCTATTGTTTCCGCCAGTTCTAAGGTGTTGTTCGTATTCCAGCCGAACACCTTGACGCCTCCAATATGCCGCCGGACTATCCAGTCCAGAATAAGAGGGTCCGGCTGAGAACCCCGGGTTATGCCGCGCCAGCCGAACATTAAGGTCTGAGCCAAAACCTGTTCGTCGGTCATGTTTTCAACTAAATCTGCGGACAGCGTTTCAGGGTTTCCCGAATCATAGAAATCAAGAGAGAATGTTTTTGCGGAAAGCAAGAGCAAAAGAACAGCCCAGCCTTTTATGACTGACACCTTTTTCATTTTATGACTGACACCTTTTCCGGCTACAATTTCAGGACTACCTCGGTACGGCCGAAGCCGCCCAGTTCGGGGCGGGAAAAGTAATAGTCCGCAACCTGGGGCTGGACTTTGAGAAATTCGTGAACCCCCCGCTGGAGGATGCCGTCCCCTTTGCCGTGAACCACCGAAAATTCCTGAAGTCCCGATAATACCGCGGCGTCGAGCTGGCGGCGGAGCGCGTCTAAGGCTTCGTCCAGGCGCATACCTCGCAGGCTTATCTCGAACTGAGCCGGAGCGGTTGAGGCTAAGTCCGGCGGGGCGATGACCGGCTTTTTCCCGGTCTTGGCTCCCGGCAGAGGGCGGAGGTCTTTTTCGGGAACGCTCATCCGCAGAGAGCCGATTTCCACAATCCATGAATCTTTTTTATCCGGTCTGAGCGCGACTCCGGGGCGTTTATACGCGCCGGCTAAGACTTCCGCCCCGGGGCTTATTTTTGAAAAAACGGGTTTCATGGCATCGGCTTCAAATCGGCGGGACTCTTCCGCAAGAACCTGCGCTTCTTCTTCCAAGCCCGCGTCCTGAAACGCCGCGGCTTCTTCCAGTTCCCGGAGGAATTCCTTTACTTTGCGGGTTTTCTCTTTGGTGAGTTCCCCTTCCCGCACTTCCCGAACCAAATTTTCGAGGGTTTTCCGGCTTTCATCGAGGAGACGCCGCAGATTTCCTACGGCTCCGGCTTTAAGCTCCGCCTCTTTCTGCCTGAGCCGAAGCGCTTTGAGGTCAGCTTTCCGCCGCTCCTCCCGAAGCCGGGTTTCTTCCTGTTTCCGTAATGCTTCTCCGGCTTCCAGTTCCTGTTGTTTCCGTTTCAATCCGGCGATAAGCGCGGAAACGTCGGAACTCCGATCCGCGAGATACGACCGGGCATGGGCGATTATATCCGCCTGCAAGCCGTTCCGGGCGGCTACATCCACAGCCCGGCTCTCGCCCGGAATCCCCATGAGAATCCGGTAGGTTGGAGACAGTGTGCGGGCGTCGAACTCCACCGAGGCGTTTTCCACGTTCTCCCTGGTGTACCCGTAATTTTTCAAGACTCCATGATGAGTAGTAGTAATCAGCCTGACCTTTTTCTCGATGAAATGATCCAGAATCGCCATGGCAATCGCGCTTCCCTCTTCCGGGTCTGTGCCTGAACCAAGCTCGTCCAGCAGGACGAGAGATCGTTCCGTCGCGGCTTGGATAATTGCGGCGATATTGGTCATGTGAGCGGAAAAGGTCGAGAGCGATTGGCTGAGAGACTGCTCGTCTCCGATGTCCGCGTACAGTCCGTCGAAAACCGGCAGAGACGTACCTTCTTCCGCGGGCAGGGCGAGACCGAACTGGTTCATCAGGGCGAACAAGCCTACGGTTTTGAGAGTAGCGGTTTTCCCGCCGGTATTCGGTCCGGTGATGATGACGGTTCTCGTGTCTCCGTGCATGGCGAAATCAATCGGCGCGGCTTGGGGACCCAGCAGAGGATGACGCGCTTTTTTGAGGACTAGATTCCCTAAGCCCGCGAAACAGCCCTTGGTTTCAACCGAATACCGCGCTCTTGCCCGAATCGTTTCCAGATATATCGCCGCTTCATGAAAATCCCCCAGAGCTTGCCGGTGTTCCGCGATGTCCCTCGTCATATTCCGCAGAATCCGGAGGATTTCGGCGTCCAGCTTCCGCCGCTCAATGAGGATTTCGTTATTTTTTTCTACTACTTCCTCCGGCTCAATGAAGAGGGTCTGCCCCGTGGCGGACACCTCGTGGACGATTCCTTTGATCCGCCCCCGGAAATTAGCCTTTATCGCCAGCACGATGCGCCCGTCCCGCTGAGAGGGAACCGCGGATTGGAGCAGACGCCGGGTTTCTTCGCTTTGGGTATATCGGGCGATCAGCGTGTCCGCATCCCGGGCAAGACCGCGGATTCGCCGGTTTATCTCTTGGAATTCCGGGAGGTCCCGGAGATTGCCTTCTTTGTCCAATACCCGGAATACGGCTCTTGAAACGGCGGCGCAGTCAGGCATTTCAAGAACCAGCTTTCGGAGGGGCGTTATTTCTTCCGGGCTTCCGCCGCCGAGGAGCCATCGTTTCAGGGTTTCCCCGCGTTCAACAAAAAGTCCCAGCGCGAAAGCCTCGTCAACTTCGAGACTCGTCCCATCAACATCGAGTTTAGGCAGGAGAAACGCTATGGACGGGAGAGGGTCCCGTTTTTCTTCGTCTCCCGAAGCAATACGGACCGCGGTTTCGGAGACGAGGGCTTTCAGTTCCGCAACATCCTGCGGCTTCCGCCGGGGAAGCTCCGCTCTGATACGGTCCGCGGCTTCCGCGCTCGCCGCGGCTTCCGCAACTTTTCGGCGAATCGCATCGAACTCCAAGAGACTCAGCGTTTTTTCATACATAGGCTGTCATTATAGTATGATTTCAGGATTCTGCTCAAGAGCGGAGTTTAATGTCTGACACCTCGCCTTGTGTCTGGCACCTCAACCCGTGTCTGACACCTCAACCGTGTGGCACCTCAACCTCGTGTCTGACACCCCGTGTGTCGTTACATGACATACTATAGAAAGGTAGTATTATCAGCTAAAAGAGATTATGGGAAACTTCCCGTTTTACTGTGGACTAAAATCTCCGGGGAACCATCCCCGGACAGCATCGCTACCGCGAGGTTTTTAGTTTTTTTTCTTTTTCAAAACGCCGTATCCCGAGAAGAATCAGCCGGTCGATTAATTCCGCGTAAGAAAGTCCGCTCGCTTCCCATAGTTTCGGATACATACTGATTTTCGTGAATCCGGGCATGGTATTAATCTCATTCACCAAAACGGTTCCGTCAGGTTTCAGAAAGAAATCAACCCGCGAAAGCCCTTCGGCGTTCAGGGTTTGGAAGGTCTTAATCGCCATGGTTTGAACCCTTTTTACGGTCTCTTCCGGGATGTTTGCGGGAATCTCTAAAACCGCGCCGTTTTCGTCGATATATTTTGCGTTGTATGAGTAAAACTCATGGGAAGAAATGACTTCTCCGGGAAGCGAAGCTGTCGGCTCTTCATTGCCCAAAACCGAACATTCCAATTCTCGTCCTTCAACATACTCTTCGATGATAATCTTTGTATCATAGCTGAACGCGTCGTCCACGCCCTGCCGATATTCCGTTTCATCATGTATTTTGCTGACTCCCACCGAAGAACCCATGTTGGCGGGTTTCACGAAAAGGGGCAGTCCCAGTTTTTCCGTAAGTTCAGTGAAATCCGGCAGAACTTCGTGAGATTTGAGGGCGATGAATTTTCCGATAGGGATGTCTGCGTCTCGGAGGAGGCGTTTCATCACGTCTTTATCCATGCCTGCCGCGGAACCCAGCACTCCTGCGCCGACAAAGGGGATTTCAGCGAGTTTGAGCAGACCCTGTACGGTGCCGTCTTCGCCGAAGGGCCCGTGCAGAATAGGAAAGATTACGTCAACCGCTTGTTCCTGCTTTACTGACGAGAGATTAGTAAGCGCGCCGCCGCTCTGCGGGATGAGCGCGACTGCGCCGCCTGAGCGGTTCAGGCGTATCTGCTTAGGATCGTCCGCGTCAAGCAGAAACTCTGCCGCATCGTTTAAAAGCCATCTGCCGGACTTGTCTATGCCGATAAGCACTGGAATATATTTTTCCCGGTCGAGTGCGTCGAATACGTTTTTTGCGGACTGTAGCGATACTTCATGCTCTGCGGATTTTCCGCCGAACAGTATTCCTACTTTAATTTTCATACAGCGATGTTTTTCCTTTTTTCTAACGATTAAAATGATAGAAAAATACCGGATTTTAGTCAACGCCGGAAGACGGGTTTTCAGCGAGGCTGTAACAAAGCAGACCAACCTGCATTACCTCTGACACCGCGTCGTCGCCGGGATTGCGTTTCGTAAACATTGCTACGGGGGGTCCGGGATGCTGTCGATAACTCCGAAAATTCTCCGCAGACGATGAAACAGCCCGCCGAACCGCCAATGTTCCGGCTTTTTTACCAGATTTGCCTTCACCGGATTTTCGTCGATGTACTCCGATACCCGTTCAAAGTCCCGGTCATCCTTGATTATCCGGGAAAAGAACCGCTCGCCCCACAAATGTCCCTTAGTTTCATGCTTCTTATTCCACCATTTAGCGAAATTACACTTAATCCACTGCATGAT
>JAIRPH010000189.1 GCA_031257135.1 Spirochaetaceae bacterium | reverse complement strand
TGACCAAAGGCGGTTCCGGCGCGGCATCGGACAACGCCGCTCATCTGCACGCGCTGAATACCTACGCGCAAGGCAAAATCGAACTGCTCGCAGGCGGACAAGTCTCCGACGCGAATTATCGGGACTTGTACGAAAAAACCGGTATCCGCCAATTCCACGGGCGTAAACTCGCGGGATCGTAACCTTGCCGAATAAGCGGAGAACGAGCGGTTCTCCGCTTATATTCGGTCAGCCTAAGAACTCAATGCTGATAGGCGAGTAATTATGGTCGATTTTAAGCTCGTCCAAAATTTGAGATATTTGTCCCCGATGATGAGTTCCATGAACTACCAGACTCTGAAGGAGGAAATAGAGCGGTACCGCATCAGGATTGCCCTTGTACCACGGGACCTTTACGGAAACCTTGAAATCCGCGTCGGTTAGGGAAGAAACCAGATCGACCACTGCGGTATCAGCCTTCTCGAAAGCCGGAGCTAAGGCTTTCCACTGAGCTTCGGTGAGGGCGTTTTCAGGAACTGAAAGCCCCTCCGCCGGCGCAAGGGCTTTCAGGGCTTGGGCGTTATGAGCTACCGCCGGCTTGAATAAGCCTTGAAAATAGATAGTCCCGTTCAGCAGATGCCGGGCAAGCCCGGAAAGGCTCTTGTAATAGCTTCCCCGCTCTTTTTCCCGGTCCTCATTGGAAAGTCCGTTCAGCAGACGAAGCGCGGTCTGATTCGCGTCTCTGCAATATTTGGCGTAGGTAAGAAATATATTTTTCATAATTAATACTATAGAAAACTTTTTGCGGTTATACAACATATACTCTTGACGAAAAACGCTGTTCTCGATATATTCTTATATATTAAATAATAGCCTTCAGGGGCGCTTGGCTCAGTTGGTTAGAGCGCCACGTTTACACCGTGGATGTCAGAGGTTCGAATCCTCTAGCGCCCAAAAAGTTGGTTATTGACAGTCCCCTTTTTAATCTCCATACTGTTGTTATGACCTTAGCCGATAAAGTAACCGCTCTGCGGCTGTTTTTAGCTCCTTTCTTTTTTATCGTGTATGCGGCTCCTCTCTTCCAAATGCCTGCTTGGGCGTCTGCGTTTTCGGGAGACGCTCGGTGGACCGTGCCGGTTTTATGGGTTTTGTTTATTTTGTCCGAGATTACGGATTTGCTTGACGGAAAAATCGCCCGTTCCCGGCGGGAAGTCAGCGATTTCGGTAAATTATTTGATCCGTTTGCGGACGTTATGGTGCGGATTACCTATTTTCTCTGTTTTGTGATTGATGGAATATTGCCGGCTCTTCTGTTTCTGGCGGTATTGTATCGGGAATTAGGGATTCAGTTCCTGCGGAACCTTATGATGAAGAAAAACGTCGTGATGGGCGCTCGGTGGGGAGGCAAGGTGAAAGCGGTTGCCTACATGATTGCAGGCGCGGTCGGACTTCTTGCCGCCAGCGTGAAGCGTTTCGAGGTTGAGGGCGCGCTGTTTCCCATCCTTCGTACTTCGGCGGCGGTTATTTTCGGTATATCCGTGATACTCTCGATTACCTCTTTTATGGATTATCTTACGGTATACCGGAAAACCTAGCGGAGATATTGACGATCATGCCCTGTTCTGATATATATTGTTTGAGGTATCAATGAATTCTAAAGAAAAAAAACCGAAAAAAGAGCCTTATTCTCAGCAAGACGATTCCGCCCGGTCTGAGTTGGTCCGCCGGTTTAAAGCGAATCCTCTTGTTTTTATCGGGACGGTTATTGTATTGATAATCGTCATTGTAGCGTTTGTTTTTGTTCCGGCTATCGTACCCAGCGCCGGCGGGTTCGGGCAGGATTTGAGTTTCGGGTCTTATAATAAAATTCCCATAACCTATGTGCCGGGAAACTACTTTGCCCAAACCAGAGAACAGATACTTTGGAACTACCAAAATTATTACCGTAGCGTAGGGCTTGCCGGTATGCCCTTGCCCGAGATGCGAATCTGGCAACAGGCTTTTGAAGAAACGGTTGTCCATATCGCGTCCCTCGATGAGATGAAGCGGGCAGGATATACCGCCCCGGCAAAGGTGGTGGATCGGAAAGTAGCCGAACTGCCGCAGTTTCAGGAAAACGGCGTCTTTTCGGTCGCCCGGTATAGGGCGATGGATAAAACCAGCCGTATGTCCTTGTGGCGGGAAGTTCAGGAAGAAATCGCGGAAGAATACTACCGGAACGATATAACCAAAGTCAAAATCTCTTCAAAAGAAACTGCGTTTATTACGGCTATGGGTTCTACTCAGCGGAATTTTGATATGGTCTCTTTTCCCATCCAAAATTACCCTGAAGCGGAAATTAAAATCTATCTTGAGGCGAACAAAGACTTTTTCTTAGCGGTTAATTTGTCTCAGATTACGATTCTGAGCGGCGAGCGGGAAGCCCGGCAGGTTCTCGCGTCGGTTCAAGACGGGACGTCTACCTTTGAGGACGCCGCCCGGACTCATTCTAAGGACGGGTATGCCGAAAAAGGCGGAGATTCAGGAATCCGAATGGCCTATGAGTTTACCATCCTCGTGCCGGACGAGGCGGATCGGGACGCGCTTATGAAGCTGGCTAAGGGAGAACTCAGCGGGCTTATCAAGGTTAAAGTCAACGACCAAGACGGGTGGGCTTTTTTCAGAGCCGAGGAAGCCCCTCGCCCAGCCGATACCGGAGATCAGGCGATTTTGGGAAAAATCCGCGATTATATTATGACCTTTGAACGGGGCGAAGTGGAAAATTACTATATACGGCAGGCGGAAACGCTGATTGCCGAAGCTACGGACGCCGATCTTGAGGAAGTCCTTGCCCGCTGGGAGCTGAAGAAGCAGTCGTTCGGTCCTATTCCGCTCAATTACGGAAATACCCCTTTGTTTAATACCCTTTCGGTTCCCGATATTGCCGTAGGCGGAGCGTACAGCCAAATCTTTTGGCAGAGCGCGTTTTCTACGCCTGTAGGCGCGTTTTCAAAGCCTCTGGTTGTGGGAGATACGGTGACGGTCTTATATCCGACCGAAGAGACCTCCGAAGATGAAAAAAACGCTCTGGAACGGGAGAGCGCGTATCCCTTCCAAGTGAGTCAATTTATGGATACGAATATACGCGCCTATTTCCTTAAAAGTCCGAAACTGGTTGAGCATTTCGAGGAATCCTATGCCAAGTACCTTCAGCCTTTATTCTAGGTATGTCTGATGAAGCTCCTCGGCAGGCTCCCGCCGGCCGAGGCTTTTCCGTCTCTTATAAGGGTAAGACTCTGCTTTCGGCAATTGATCCCATTGCTCAGGCGGAGCGTCTAGCCCAGACCGCTCCCGTATTAGAGCGGACCTTGTATCTCTGTCCGTCGCCGTTATACGGCTACGGGCTTGAGGCTCTGCTGGCGCGGGCAAGTCCGGAATCGGCGGTTCTCTGCGTCGAGGCGGATCAACGGCTCTTAGCTCTGTCGATGCAGGCAATGGCGGAACTCCTCGAAGCCAATGCCCCGGTTCTAGGGCTTGTAGGTTCCGCTGACCCCGCGCTGGTGTGCGGCTATGTACGGAAAACATGGGGTTCCCGGCGGTTCCGCCGAGTAGAGCCGATCCGCTTGTCCGGCGGGTGGCGGCTGTTTCCGGGCTTGTACGACGCCCTTGCGGATGCCCTCCGGCGGGATTTTGCCTCGGATTGGGGCAACGCAATGACTCTGACGAAACTAGGAAGACGCTATATCCTCAATGCGGTCCGTAATTTGGCGTTCCTTCCGAAGGCGATGGCTCTACAAGCTCTGCATTTCGGGAACGCTCCGATCTTGGTATTGGGGGCAGGTCCTTCGCTTGACGCGCTGTTGGATCAGGCGGATTTTTTTTCATCTCCGGCAGGGGTCAGATCGTTCAAAATAATCTGTGTAGATACCGCTCTGCCTGCTTTGAAGGAGCGGAACATCAAGCCGGATTTGGCGGTTGCGCTGGAAAGCCAGCATTGGAACGTGAAAGATTTTTTAGGTTTAGGGGATTGGGAAGTACCGATAGCGATGGACCTCTCCGCTCTGCCGGCGACGCGGGAGACTCTGGGAGGCAAGATCGCGTTTTTTGCCACTCTCTGGACTGAACTCAGGCTGTTCCGCCGGCTTTCGGCCGCGGGACTTCTGCCGGAAGTTTTTCCGCCTTTAGGGTCTGTGGGGCTTACGGCGGTTACGGCGGCTCTTCGGCTATCTTCCGGTCCGGTTATTATCAGCGGGCTGGATTTTTCCTATACGCTTGACAGTTTTCACGCTCGTTCCGCTCCAAGCCATAGCGAGGGGTTGCGCCGGCAGACTCGTTTGAGGAGCCGCTTTAATGGAGAAGCCGCTTTTCAGGCGGGGACGGTTAGCGGGGTATCGAAATCCGGCGGGCAGGTACGGACTAATCCGGCGTTGAAGCTGTATCGGGACCTTTTCGAGCAGACCTTTGCCGGAGAATCCCGAATTCTGGACATTACCGGACCCGGATTATCTTTGGGCGTGCCGACCGTATCTTTGGAAGAGGCTCGGCGCATCCTGCAAAGCGGGGCTTCGCCGAAAAAATCCCGCCCGGAAGAACCGCAAAAGCCGTCCGCGGCGGCGGTAGAAGCCTTTATCCGCAGGGAGCGGGACGCGCTGATTGCCCTTCGGGATATGATGACCGGTATAATCCCCGGAGACGCCGCGGTTTTAGAAACTCTGCTGGACGAAGCCGATTATCTATGGTCTCATTTCCCTGACTGCGCGGGAGCCGGAGGGCGGCGTCCTTCGGGGCGGGATATTTCGTTTCTCAAGCGGGTTCGTGCGGAAATCGACCCGCTTATACGGAGCTTTGACATGGCGTTAGCGGAACTGCTGTCTCTAAATGACGGCTAAAAGCCTCAACTTTTTCTCATTAAGAGCCGAGTCGGATGCTTTTAGAGAGGATGTTTTTTCTCGGAGAGAGAAAATCGGGTCCCAGAGAGAGAAAATCAGGTCTCAGAGAGAGAAAATCGGGTCTTAGAAAAAGAAAATCAGGTCTTAGAAAAAGAAAATCGGGTCTTAGAAAAAGAAAATCGGGTCTCAAAGAGAGAAAATCAGGTCTTAGAAAAAAAATCTCCTCTTAGAAAAGAAAAAAAAATTAAAATCTTTTTGAAACGCCTAAAGAAGCGGAAGTAAACACAAAAAAACTGTGCGGACTATTGCCGCCTAAAAAAGATAGATACTCTGCCTGTAAAACAAAATTGATCGACCACGTTTTAAAATGTTTGCCGAAAACGATTTTAGGAATCAGGAAAACAGAAACTATACCTCGGGGTTTTGG
>JAIRPH010000178.1 GCA_031257135.1 Spirochaetaceae bacterium | reverse complement strand
GGATCGGGCATTTTTCGTATATGGCTTCGCAAAGTCAAAAAGAGATAATATCGGAGATAAAGAATTAAAAGATTTTAAGGAGACCGCAAAAGCCGCTCTTAATGTATCGGAAAAATAACTAGAAAATGTTCTAAAAACAGGAAAATATACGGAAATTTAAGGAGTTCAGAGATGGATAAGAAATATAGAGATAGTTTGCCATGACATGATGAAAGATATTTACGCAGTTGGCGGCGTTAGCGAAGATGATATGCGGAAATTTGAAGAAACCTGCTTTGTTT
The DNA here is from genome assembly GCA_031257135.1 of Spirochaetaceae bacterium. Taxonomy (GTDB): domain Bacteria; phylum Spirochaetota; class Spirochaetia; order Treponematales; family Breznakiellaceae; genus JAITHW01. Next base: position 7,755 of record JAIRPH010000178.1, on the reverse strand, counting down.
CCTTCCCTGAAATGGCTGAAAAAGAGGAACTGGTTCCCAGCTACTGACTTTGACCCGGTATCGGCGGGAAAAAGCCGCGGCAGGTCAGTTGGTTTATATAATCAGCATGGCGTCGCCGTAGCTGAAGAAGCGGTATTCTTGCTGTATTGCATCTTGATAGCTCTCGAAGATGAGGTCTTTTCCGGCAAAGGCTGAGACGAGCATAAGCAGAGTCGATTCCGGGGTATGGAAATTGGTGAACAGTCCGTCAATGACGTTGAATGTATACCCCGGGTAGATAAAAATCGACGTAACGCCGTTTCCGGCGCGAAGCCTTCCGTTTTGCCATGAGGATTCCAATGCCCGTACTGCGGTGGTTCCTACGGCGATGACTGGTCTTCCCTCGGCTTTGGCGGCTTGGATTTTTCGCGCGGTCTCTTCGGCGATGCTGAAGGACTCTTCGTGCATGAGGTGATCTTCGACGCGTTCGCTTCGGACTGGGAGGAACGTTCCGAGACCGACGTGGAGGGTGACGAAAACGGTTTCTCCGCCGTTTTTCCGCAGGGTTTCGAGGAGGGCTTCGGTGAAGTGCAGTCCCGCGGTAGGCGCGGCCGCGGAGCCGAGGTTTTTCGCGTATACCGTCTGATACCGCTCGGCGTCTTGGGGCGCGTCTTCCCGTTTGATGTAGGGCGGAAGCGGGATATGCCCGTAGCGGTCGAGCCAGTTATCGTCAATCGGCTGGTCGAAGCGGATCAGCCGGTATGCTCCGGTTGATCCGATGATTTCGCCGGTTCTTTCGGCGGCGAAGCGGTAGCGGCTTCCGATGCGGCGGCGTTTCTGCCGCTGAATCAGGGTCTCCCACGTCAGAGCATCGATCTGCTTTAAGAGGAGAAACTCGACCGCCGCGGCGGAACCTTCCGCTGACGCCCGGAGGCGGGCTTTGCGGACTTTGGAATCGTTGAAGACCAAAAGGGGACGCTCCGGCAGGAGAGCCGGCAGGTCAGCGACGCGGCGATGTTCCCGTTTTCGGGAACGCCGGTCTACCAGCATGAGCCGGCTGGCTCCTCTTGTTTCCGGCGGAAACTGAGCGATTAACCGGCTGGGCAGGTCAAAGAAGAAGTCCGTTGTTTTCATTGCCCGCCTCCAAAAGGGTATCTTTCGGGATGTTGAGATGCTCGTAAGCCATATCCGTTACCATTCTTCCTCGGGGGGTGCGCTGAAGCAGTCCCGACTGGATGAGATAGGGTTCGTAGTAATCTTCAAGAGTATCCACGGTTTCTCCGACGGAAATCGCCAGCGTTTCCGCGCCGACCGGACCTCCCCGGTATCGGTCGATGATAATCCGCAGGATTTCCCGGTCGTATCGTTCAAGTCCCAGAGGATCGATTTCGAGACGGGACAAGCCTTCCTCCACGACCTTTCGGGTAACAGAAGGGGTCCGCATTACCTGAGAGAAGTCCCGCATCCGCCGGAGGAGCCGGTTCGCTACTCGCGGGGTGCCTCTGGATGATTGCGCCAGCAAGGTAGCGGCGTCGCTTTCGATAGCGGTTTTCAGAATACCCGCGGACCGCCGAATGATAGCCTCCATATCTTCCTGACTATAGAAGGAAAACCGGCAGGTAATCCCGAAGCGGCTGATGAGAGGACTTGAAACATTGCCCGCTTTGGTAGTAGCTCCGACTAAGGTGAAGGACGGAACCGGAATTCTGATGGTTCGCGCGCTTGGACCTTGCCCGATGATCCAGTCCAGTTCGTAGTCTTCCATGGCGATATAGAGCATTTCTTCGATTGCCGGCTTTAACCGGTGGATCTCGTCGATGAAAAATACGGTTTTTTCGCTGACCGTCGTGAGAATTCCCGCAAGGTCCTTGGGCTTTTCCAGAGCCGGCGCGGAAGTTACCTTGAAATCCGCGCCGAGTTCGTGAGCCACCACTTGGGCTAAGGTCGTTTTGCCTAAGCCGGGGGGACCAATCAGAAAAAGGTGATCCAGACTTTCCCGGCGTTCCTTTGCCGCGGCGATGAACACCGCAAGATTTTCCTTCATAGCCGCCTGTCCCAGAAATTCCGCGAGATTTTGAGGGCGAAGCGTAAGGTCCCGGTCATCTTCGGGGAGCGGCTTTTCCGGGTGCAGAATCGGCTCCGCCTGCTCAACCCCGGTTTCCGCCTGTTCAGCTCCGGCTTTTTTGGAATGTTCTTCAGGAGCGCGCTTTTTTCCCATAAGGAAACTATAGCCTGCCCGCCCGCCCTTTGACAAGAAGAGGCGGCAATACCCGCCCGCCTTTCCTGACGCCTCGGAACCGCCCCTCAAAGCGGAGACGGCGGGGTCTGTCCTCATGGGAAGAGCGTTTGCTGAAAGCGTATCCTACAATTCATATTACATAACCGGAGTATATATCCACAGGAGTTGGGCTTCTTTTTTTTCGTGGTTGAACCACGAATGAGTATCCGGCGAGCGGAAGCTGAAAGAATCCCCCGCGGAGAGGACATATTCGGCGCGGGACAGGGTGAAGTGGATTTTTCCGGACAGCACGTAGATAAACTCTTCGCCGTGGTGGGACTGGGTGTGATTTCTGCCGCTGTTTGGGGCTATGGTGTAGAGCATCGCGGAAAGGTTGAACTTGCTCATAGCGATCAAAGACTCGACCGAAACGCCTTCAAGCCCGATGTCAATGGCTGATCCCGATGCTTTGCGGACCAAATGCTTTTCGTCCTGAGCGTCGGCGATATAATAGAGAAGATTTTCGCCGTAAAAGTCCGCCAGCCGCTGGAGGATATCCAGAGATACATTCGTCTGGCTGTTTTCTATTTTGTGCAGGTACGACGAGGAAATTTTGACCGCTTTCGCTACTTCCTCCAACCCGAATCCTCGTTCAAGGCGGCATTTTTTCCATTTTTCGCTTTGCAGGACTTGAGGCGCCTTGGGGGGTTCCGGTTCCGCGGGGTATCCTCCGAAAAAAACCTTCTGCGCCGCGCTGACGCTTATCTTTTTTTCTTTTGAGAACCTCAGCAGTCCTCGGAGTTTAGTCATATCCTCATGGTCAAAAACCCGGTAGCCGTTGTCAGCCCGTTTTGAGGTGAAAACGCCCTGTTTTTCCCAATTCCTGATGGTCGCGGGTACGACGCCGATTTCCTTCGCCGCTTCTTGGATGGTCAGCAAAATACCCCCTGAATCTGTTATATACATCGTGGTCCCTTATTTTCTCAAAAACTTTCTAAGAAAACCTTTTCACTTATAAAAGTGTAGTCAGCTCAAGAGAGTTTTACAAGTATTTATGTTTTACAATCATTTATAATGATAGAAAAAAATAAAAAATATTTTTTCGATAAAGTATAAAAATTTGTTGACAATGTTAGGAAAGAGATATACTCTATTTTATATATAACATTATATACAAAGGAGCCTTGAATATGGGATATTATGAGCGGGGCAAGTGGTGGGTCAGTCCTTGCAACTATGCTGAAGAAGTAACCGGCGCGTTTAACTTCCCGAAGAAGATTCAATTTCTCGATACCACCTTGCGGGACGGAGAACAACAGCCGAGTATTATCTTAACCAAAGACGAAAAAGTACGGATAGCCCAAAAACTGTCTGAAATCGGGGTGCATAGGATCGAAGCCGGTACGCCTGCGGTCCTCAAAGAAGACGCGGAAGCAATCCGGGAAATCTGCGATTTGGGATTACAAGCCGATATCTATGCCTTTGTACGCAACATGGTCCAAGATATGAAGCTGGCGAAATCCTGCGGCGTTCAGGGGGTTATTGCGGAATTAATCGGAAGCGAACACCTTCTGCAACACGGAAAACGCTGGACAGTGGATAAGGCGAAAAAAGCGGCGGTTGAAGCGACCCTTGCGGCTCACGATTTAGGCTTGAAGGTTACTTTTTTCCCCGCGGACTCTTCGCGCGCTGACTTGGGTTTCCTCTTTGATTTGGTACATACCGTTAAAGAAGAGGGACATATTGATTCGCTTACCCTGGTGGATACTTTCGGCGTCCTTTCCCCGGAAGGCGCGGCGCGGCGGGTAAAAAAGCTTAAAGCTGAATTCCCGGATATTCCTCTGGAAGTACACTTTCATGACGATTTCGGCATGGGGGTTTCCAGTACCATTGCCGCCCTCAGCGCGGGAGCGGAAGTCGCCCACGTTACGGTAAACGGCGTCGGAGAGCGCGCCGGAGGCGCGCAACTTGAGGCGATTGCGGTCGCGCTTTTAGCTCTGTATGGCATTGATACGAAGGTAGATACCACAAAGTTCAAAGAGCTTTCCCGGTTCGTTGCGGAATTGACTCGCGCTCCGGTATCGCCGACCAGACCTATTGTCGGGGACAAGATATTCCTGTGGGAAACGGGACTCCCTTCAAGTCTCTGGATAAACTGCAAAGATGAAGACCCGCTTATTATGCTTCCCTATAAGTGGACTCTTGCAGGACAGAACGAACCATATCTTTTGCTGGGCAAAAAAAGCGGTAAAGATAATGTAAAAGTCTGGCTTGCTGAATGTGGACTTTCCGTTTCCGATGAACAATTCGATAAAATCCTTCCAAAGGTTAAAGCGAAATCCTATCGGGAAAAACGGGATATAACCAAACAGGAATTTAAAGAAATCATTGATTCTTTATGAAGGAGTGAAACATGAAAAAACAGAGATACTGCGCGGCGTTCTTCTTGATATGCGGGTTATCCCTTTCGTGCAGTAAAGGAACGGCGACGAATCAGGGAACTCAAAGCGTATCCGCGTCAGCGAAACCGATTGCCCTGCGTATCGGCAACACCACCGCTCAGGATCACATTCTTAACATCACCTTTGAGGAAATGGCAAAGGCGATTAATGAACGATCCGGCGGACGCATCGAAGCTACGGTATATCCCAATGGGCAGTTAGGAACCCTCAGAACCATGACCGAAGGGCTTCAGCTTGGCACCCTTGAAATGGCGACTCAATCGCCCGGCGGATTGGCGTCGTTTTGGCCGACTATCGGCGTATTGGAACTTCCTTATATGTTTCAAACAAATCAGGAAGTCTATGACGTACTTGACGGCGACGTTGGACAGGAATTAAACAAGAAATTTCTGGAAAAAACGCAAATCCGTATTTTGGCGTACTGGATGAATCTGGTGCGGCAGACAACAAACAGTAAACGCCCGATAAAAACCGCGGATGATTTTAAAGGGCTTAAATTGCGGGTACCTGAAACGAAGGCAATCGTCGAAGCCTTTAGAGGACTTGGCGCAAGTCCGACTCCTATGCCGTTTGGGGATTTGTATACCGGTCTTGCTCAGGGGACGGTTGACGGACAGGAAAATCCTTCAAGCATTATCTACGCTTCCAAACTATACGAGGTGCAAAAGTATCTGAGTTTGACGAACCATGTGTTTAGTCCGGTAGTGGTTATGATATCCGAAGATTTCTATAAAAAACTTCCTGAAGATTTACGGAACATTATCAATGAAGAAGTCCTTGCGGCACGGTCTCGATGCCGTCCTATTTCAGAACGTATGGATGATGAATTGACCGAAGAATTGAAAAAATATTTGGAGGTTAATACGGTTAATACAACCGGTTTCAGAGAACTGGCTCAACCCGCGTATGACGATATCGTCAAAACCGCCGGACAAGAGGCGAAAGACTATATCGCCAGAATAGAATCCGGCTTACGCAGATAGTGTTTCTGTCATAGAAGGAGGAATCCATTGAATTTTTATGCGGTAAAAAAAGTATGCGCCTATATTCAAAAAGCCGTCGGCGGCGTTCTGATCCTGTTGATGCTGGCGATGGCGGTTTTGATGTTTTCTCAAGTGGTTCTGCGGTTTTGTTTCGGAAGACCGCTCGCATGGGCGGAAGAGGCTCTTCGGTTTATGTATGTTTGGCTGGTATTTTTAGGTCTTCCTTTAGGAGTGTATTACAACGATTTGACAAGATTTGATCTGCTCCAAACCTCTCTAAAAGGAATTCCTAAAAAAACGCTTGAAACAGGAATTTACATCATAATGAATGTTATGCTCTATATTATCGCATGGGGCGCTTTTAGGCTTATCAGCAGACAATTCAGTCAGCGGGCGACAACACTGCCTATTCCAATGGGCGTTGTCTATATGGTTATTCCTATTAGTACAATCCTCGGATTTATCTTTGTGGTTCTCAAAATCCTCCTTATGTGGGCGGGAGACACTGATTTTGATATGGGAGGCAAGGAACGATGATTTCATTTTTTCTGATCCTGTTTATTATCGGCATTTTGATTGGCATTCCTGTGGTGTTTGTGTTAAGCGGAACTGCGGTTATCATTATGCTGTGGCAAGGCATTTTCAATCCCATTACGGTGGGACACAATATGTATTCCGGTCTTGACTCCTTTCCATATCTGGCGATTCCGTTTTTTATGCTTGCCGGTTCCCTTATGGAGGAAGCAAAAATAACGAAACGGCTGATGGATTTCGCCTATGTTATTGTAGGACGCCTTTCGGGAGGACTTGCCCATGTTGCGATCATTATGGCAATGATGTTTGCGGCAATGAGCGGTTCCGCTGTTGCCACCGCCGCGGCGGTAGCGGCGATGCTCTTGCCGGCGATGGAAGCCCGGGGATACAAAAAATCCTTCAGCGCGGCTCTTGTCGCAAGCGGCGGAGCTATAGGTCCCATTATTCCGCCGAGTATTCCGATGATTGTATTCGCGACTATTGCAGGCGTTTCGGTTGAGCGGATGTTTCTTGCAGGGTTAATGCCGGGAGTTTTATTCGGCGTATTTATTATGATATATGCGTTTTTTGTCGCAAAAAAAGAAAAAATCCCTCGTGAAGAATCTAAGTTTTCTCTGAAAATTTTTTTTATCGCTTTCAAAGAAGCGTTGTTGCCTCTGCTGATGCCGGCAATTATTTTAGGCGGTATATTCGGCGGTATTTTTACCGCCACAGAAGCCGCAGTAGTATCGGTAGTATACGCCTTTATTCTCGGTGTTTTCGTATTGCGTACATTAACCATACCATCGATTAAGAAAGCGTTGCTTAACGCCGCGAAAAGCACTTCTATCATTTCCTTGATTCTTGGATCATCAACCGTTATGAGCTGGGTGCTTACCAGTCAGAGAATTCCTCAGCAAATTGCGGCGGCTTTTCTATCTGTATCAACGAATCCGACGATTGTATTGCTTCTGGTGATGCTTCTTATCCTGATAATGGGATGTTTTATGGACGCCTTGGCAATTATCATGCTGTTGAGTCCTATTGTATTGGTTGTAACGAATCAGCTTGGTATTGATCCTGTTTTTTTCGGAGTTCTTCTGACCATCAATGTATGTATCGGCGCATTAACGCCGCCGGTGGGTACCTGTTTATTTGTAGCCGCGAAAATCGGAAATGTCAGTTTAACGGAAACCAGTAAGCAGATTATCCCGATAGTGCTTGTGGTACTGTTTCTACTTTTTCTGTGCATCCTCTTTCCAAATATCGTAGTTGGACTTCCCAATTTGGTATTAAAACCAAGATAACCAAAGGAAAAGAAAATGATTAAGGAAAACAAAGGAAAAAATATGCTGACATCGATTCACAATCCCGGAGCTGGAAAACTTCGGGTAATAGGCTACGCTTCAGGTTCTGGAGATACTCTCTGGAAAGCGTATGAATTGCAGAAGGAAATGGAAAAAACCTCCGAAGGCTGTCCCTTTGAGGTAGTTGGGGTGTTTTCCAGCAGGAAAGACGCTAAAGCCGAATCCACTGCCCGGCACTTCGGCGTGCCTTGCGCCTGTATTGATATACAGGATTTCTATCAAAAACGAGGAAA
>JAIRPH010000094.1 GCA_031257135.1 Spirochaetaceae bacterium | reverse complement strand
AGCCGGGGCTGAAAATTTCGCGGTTAATTGAGCGTAGTTTTACGGTTTCCATTTTCGCGTACCTCCTATAGTAAATTAAAGGGCTTTGCCGGGTGAGATTTCGCGCTTTCTTGACTTTTACCCGGATTCCGGTCTATAACAGCGTATGAAGTATACTGGTCAATCTGAAACAGGAACCGGGAAAATTCCCGCCCGGTCCGAAGTAGAGCCGCTCGATACCTGGGACCTTTCCAAGCTCTTTCCTAGCGACGAGGCTTGGGAAGAAGGGCTGAAACAATACGAAACCTTGACGGAACGGATTCCGTCGTTTCAAGGGACGCTGGGAAAGTCCGCGGCTCATCTGGCGGATTATCTCGATTTTTCCAAAGCCTTAGGGCTTCTTGAAGAACGCCTGAACTATTACAGCGATCTCCGGCAGACCGAAGACGAAGGCAATAACGCCGCCCGAACTATGACCGGACGATTTATGATGGACTACGCCAAAGCGCAAGCCGCGGCGTCGTGGGCGACGCCGGAGATTCAAGCCATCCCGGACGCGGATATGAAACGGTTCCTCCCGGAACTCAGGCTGGCGGAATACCGGATTTACCTCAAAAAACTCCTGCGCTATAAGCCTCACATCCTAAGCGGACGGGAAGAACGGCTTCTCGCGCTTCACGCCGAAGGAGAAACCCTCCCGTCCGACGCCTTTTCGGTATTGACCAACGTAGATATGGACTTCGGCTTCATCGACACGCCTCAGGGGAAGCGACCCCTCTCTCAATCAACGTGGTCGGTCTTCATGGAAAACCCAGACCGAAACATCCGCCGGCAAGCCTATCACGCGTTCTATCAGGTTTTCGACGCGCACAAAACCACCTTAGCCGCGCTGTATCACGGTTCAGTCAAACAGGACGCGATTAAAGCCCGGATTCGAGGCTTTCCCTCGGCCCGAGCCGCTCATCTCTTCCCTGACGACGTTCCCGAATCAGTCTACGATAATCTGGTATCTGCGGTAGGCGATAATCTTGCCCCGCTTCACCGCTACTACGCCCTGCGGAAACGGCTTCTCAAGCTGGACGACCTGCGCCATTACGACGTATACGCGCCGATTGTCCCAAAAGCCCTCAAACAAACCCCCTGGAACGAAGCCGTAGACCTGATCTCCTCAGCCCTCGCGCCGCTGGGAGACGAGTATGTCCATACCTTGCGCGCAGGACTGCTGGGACGCTGGGCAGACCGCTACGAAAATAAGGGAAAACGCTCCGGAGCGTTTTCCGCAGGAAGCTATTCCGGCGACCCCTATATCCTGATGAACTACAAAGAAGACAGCATCCGGGATATTTTTACCTTAGCCCACGAAGGAGGACACTCGATGCACTCATGGTACTCGGCGCGGTCAAATCCGTTCATGCACTACGGATATACGATCTTTGAAGCCGAAGTCGCCAGCACCTTCAACGAGGAATTGCTGTTCCGCTACTTGAAAGACCACGCCGATTCTAAGGAACTCAAAGTATACGCGATCAATAAACGCGCCGACGATCTGCTGGCGACCCTCTATCGGCAAACCATGTTCGCGGAATTCGAGCAGATCGCTCACGCCCTAGAAGAGGGAGGAACGCCCCTGACCTTAGAGGTTCTGCGAAACGAATACCGCCGGCTCCTGACCAAATATTTCGGTCCCGAAATGATTTTGGAAGACTTCAGCGACCTCGAAGGACTGCGGATTCCCCACTTCTACCGAGCCTTTTATGTGTATAAATACGCCACAGGCATTTCCGCGTCCCTTGCTTTGGCGGAGCTGGTTCTCAGCGGCGGACAACAGGAACGAGACGCCTATTTCGGCTTCCTCAAGTCCGGAGGCTCCCGATTCCCCATAGAAGCCCTCAAACAAGCCGGCGTGGATATGTCTTCCCCCGAACCGGTTGCATCAGCCTGCAACCGATTCAGCAGTCTCGTGGAAGAACTCGAAAACCTCACGGAATAACCGCATTTCCAGTTAAGGCGCGAAAAAACGCGCCTCCTCCGCTTTTATCCGCGCGCCGGTTAAGCGAAGCTGATATGCTTCGCTCCGGGATTCGGTTAGGCTGTTCTTCCTGTTCCAGCTCGTATAAGTCTATAAGCGTTTCTTCCAGTTCTTTGACTGTTTTCCCCTGCGTCCAATGCCCCGGATAATCATTCAGGTATCCGAGAAACCAGCCGTCTTTTTCCTGACCGCAATATGCAACAAGCGTCTGCTGTCCGCGGGAAGGCTTCGGAGGACGCAGACAGATGAAAATAAAAAGCAAAAAAGGTGAAATCGGTATATACTGAAAGCGTATGAAACTGCGGATTAATCCTATTCTTGCCAAGTATATACGGATTTTTTTTCTCTTTGCCGGGCTGTTGCTTTTGACGTATATCCCGATTTACTATTACGTTACGGATTTTACCCTGAAAAATGTATTGTCCTTTACGTCGAATAAGCTGAACAGCGGGATAAGCGCTGTTGACGCCGCAATCGGCGCATTGAATAACGCCTCGGTAACGACCGCCGGAGATTTCCGCTTCCGGTTTCTCAAGTACGAAGCGAAAGACATAACCATCCAGAACAATCCTTACGCTCTGCTTGCTCTGCGGGACAGCTTCAACAATATGCTTTTGTCCCATACGATTGCGGACGCGGGGATTCTCTTTTCCGGGAATATGTGTCTTACTCGGCAGGGCGTTTTTTATGACGTTGAGCCGGGACTTCGGAGGTTTTACGGGTCTTTTCTGCGGTGCGGCGGTTTATCTCAGGAAGAATGGCGGGAACTTCTCGTTGAGAATCGTCCTTTCGCGCCGGTTCAGTCCTATGAGAGCGTATACTACGGCGCGTATCAGGGGATTACCTTTACCGTCCGGTGGTCTTATGCGGATTTTCCCGGGGAGAACATACTGTTCGCGGTTTTGCCGGTTAAGAGCATTGTTCCGTTGATAGCGGAGCCTGAAATTGCGGATCGGGGTTTTATTCGGATATACCGCGGCGACGGGGTTATCCTCTTCGCGCAGGGAGAGGACAAGGACAAGCGCGCGCGGGTTCTAACGGCTTGGAGCGCGGCGGGACGGCTTCGGTATGAAATCGGTATTCCTTCATCTCTTCTCAACGAGAAGATGGCGCCGGTTAAACGCATTATATTTCTGTTTACCCTTATTGCGGTATCGTTGACGGTACTGCTGGCGATTTTATTCGCCCGACTTGGCTCCAAACCCGCGGAGGCTCTGGCTTTGCGGCTGGAAGAATCTCTGCGGATTATCGGCGAGCAGGCTCAGTTACTGCGGTCTCAGATATTCGAGCGGATTTACCGGGCATTAGCGGCGGGAGACGGCGAGACGGCGTGCCGGGTTCTGCGGGAATGTACGTCCGCTCTGCCGGATTCGGCGGACATTGCTGACTTTATCGCCCAAGCTCTTACCGGCGTTATCCGCAGGCTGAAGGAGGAAAACCCTGAATCCCTCGCCGAGGTTCCTGTTCCGGAGTACGCGGCGGGAAATCTCCGGGACCTTTTCACCGGACAGTTTCCCGCGGCGTTTCGGGATATTGCCAAGCAGATTCGGCTGTATCAGGAGAATCAGTTCGACCGAGAGGTTATGGACTACATTGACGCGCGCCTTTGCGATCCCGGATTGTACATTACGATGGTATCTGAGCGGTTTGCTATTTCGCCGCCGACTCTGCAAAAGCTGGTAAAAGGGATGACCGGTCAGACGTTTCTTGCGTATGTGGAGAGCAAACGCCTCAAACAAGCCCAAGAACTGCTGACTGAAGGGAAGCTGAACGTTGCGGAAACAGCCGGACTCTGCGGTTTTTCCAATGCCGGTTCTTTTTCCCGGGCTTTCAAGCGGATGTACGGCTATGCTCCGAGCGAGCTGTTGACCCGCCGGAAAAATTGAGTTTGCCGGAGAACAGGTTTCCCAGCCGCCTCGTCCGCACTGTCCTCATAGAAACCCAGCGCGGAAGCCTTGATCTCGCCACTGAAAAAACCGCCGCTCCAAATATCATAGTAGCCTGTTCTCATTCCGCCATTCCCTCGGAGGTTTCCCTATAATCCGTCTAAATATCCGGGAAAATGTAAACTGATTCTGGTATCCCACCATCTCGCTTATCTCGTTAATGGTATGACCACCGGCGCATCCTTAAAAAGTCCGGCTTCCCCGTGTCCACAGGGGCAATGAAAGAAAATCATACTTCTCTTTCAGCCACTTGCCGCCGGTTTCGATGCGCTCATTAAGCAGGTGAGACCAACTGCCCGGCGGCAGGTAATACTCGACCTCTCCGTCCGCGCTGAACACCGGCGCGACCAGGATGTCCGGTCCTAGCATATATTGACGGTCTAGGAAAGGACAGACCGGATCATCGGGAAATTCAAGGAGCATCGCCCGCATAATGGGAATGCCCTTCTCGTGAGCTTCCCGTCCGCAGTTTTGCAGATAGGGAAGTAGCGATTGTTTAAGGCGGGCAAACACCCGGCAAACTTCCACCGATTCTTCGTCAATGTTCCATGGTACCCGGTACGAGTTACTACCGTGAAGGCGTGAATGGGATGAAAGCAGACCAAACTGGAGCCAACGCTTGAATAGGGCCGGATCGGGGTCTCCCTCAAATCCGCCGATGTCATGGCTCCAATAGCTGAAGCCGGATAGGGTAAACGAAAGTCCGCCCCGCAGAGTCTCGGCCATCGCCTCAAAGCTGGATTCGCAGTCGCCGCCCCAATGTACCGGAAATTTCTGCGATCCCGCAGTGGCGGAACGGGCAAACAGGCAGGACTTGCCTTTCCCTTTCTTCTGATCAAGAAAATTAAAGACCGTCTTATTGTACAGATAGGTGAAGTAATTGTGCATTAACACTGGGTCCGCGCCGTTGTGGTACACGGCGTCAGCGGGAATGCGCTCGCCGAAATCGGTTTTAACATAGTCAACGCCTATGTCCAGAACTTCGCCCAGTTTTTCGGTGTACCATGCGCGGGCGCCGGGATTCGTAAAATCGACAATAGCCATACCGGACTGCCAGAGATCGGTCTGATGCACCGATCCGTCCTTCTTTCTTAAAAAATAACCCTTTTGTCTGCCTTCCTCAAAAAGCCGCGAACGCTGGGCGATGTAGGGATTTATCCAAACCGATACTTTAAGCCCTTTTGCTCTGATCCGCTTGAGCATGGCGGCGGGGTCAGGAAACGTGTTTTCGTCCCAGCAAAAGTCCGTCCAATGAAAACCTTTCATCCAGAAACAGTCAAAGTGAAAAACCTTGAGGGGAATATCCCGCTCGATCATCCCGTCGATAAAACTCATCACGGTCTGCTCATCGTAGGATGTGGTAAAACTGGTGGACAGCCACAATCCGAAGGTGTCATCCTCAAGTAGCGGCGGTCTTCCGGTAAGGGCGGTATAGTTTTTGATGATTTCTTTGGGTGCCGGTCCGTAGATAATAAAATATTCAAGGGATTCGCCGGCTACGCTGAAGCCCACCCGGGAGATTTTCTCACTGCCTACCTCAAACTGAACCTTGCCGGTTTCGTTGACAAAAACCCCATATCCCTTGTTGGTAAGGTAAAACGGAATATTCTTGTAGGCTTGATCGCTGGCGGTCCCGCCGTCGGCGTTCCAGATGTCAATACTCTGCCCGTTTTTGATAAAAGGACCAAAACGCTCGCCCAAACCGTACACATATTCGCCGACCCCGAGGGAAAGATCCTCGTTCACATAAGGTCCCATGAGCGGTCCCCGGTCGATGTTCGGAAACGCGAGGAAGGGATCATCCCGAAAGGCGATGTCCCGGCGGCTTATCATATAGCCGGTAGACTTTGTCTCATTTTTGACGAGCGTCTTTCCATGCGCCCGGAACTCCACGTTCCAAATGTCTCCCAGCCTGACATGGGCGGCAATATCTCCAGAGCGGAACACCGCCTCGCCGGGCTTGCCTTCCGCCGGAGGGGTAATAGCGATTTCGGGTCTGAACTCCGCATCTTCGGCTATTTCAAAATGCGGACCATTGTCGAGTTGTCCCTCAAAATGGGTAATACGGACCCGTATCACATTCCTGCGGGGCGAAGAATACCGGATCGTCAGCTCCGGACGATTGAGGGTATCGCCCCGGTTTTGGATGGGTCTGTCCGGGGCGTAGATAACCAGCCCGTTCCCCTCTCTCTTCGCGTCATAGCCCTGGGCGGCATAGTGCGCCTCCACGCCTTCTTTTATCAGCCAATAACCATTGGTAAATTTCATTGTTCTTATCCTTTTACCGCGCCTGCGACCATGCCTTTCATAACCTGACGCCGAAAAATAAAATAGAAAATTACGGCCGGTATCATGGCGAGAAGCATTGTCGCAAATATCTGCGGATAATTTGATGAATATTGTCCTTTCAGCATGACGATTCCCAGCGGGACGGTACGTTTTTTCGCGTTGCTTATCAGCACGATCGCGAATGAAAATTCGTTCCAAATGGTACAAACTTTTTTTTCATACCTACTCCTATCTGCTTCCGCCGTCTATCGCTATCCACTGACGCTCAATCTGCGCGCAGGTCTGGTCTTTGGTGGCAGTACCGCCCACATAAGCCTGCATCGCCTCGCCAAAAGCGGTATGGAACGCATCGGTTGAATAAATAATCGTGAGCGGGAGACTGCCCTCTTTCTGGACAAGCACCGCGCCCTGTTTAGGCACTTCAAGATTAGGAACGGTTCCCGCGCTTATCGGTGGCACGACTTTTGCGATATTGGCGAACCAGCTTTTACCGTAATCGGATGTATACCACCAGTTCACAAAATCAAGCAGTTCTTTCTGATGTTTGGAACTGTTGGAAACCCGCATCGCCTGATCCGCGCCGGTAACTACCTTACAGTCCGCAGGATTGTCTGACACCGGATAACCGGCAAAGCCGATGCGGAGTTTGGGATTAATCTTGAGGGAATCTTCCTCGATCCACGCGCCCTGACCGTTGGTCATAGCCGCCTGTCCGTTGGCGAATGCGGCGATTTCGCGATCAAGCGTGGTCTCCAGGGGCTTGTCGTCGCCGTATTTTTTCACCAGGTCTACATAGCGGAAGAAATCGTTGTACAGCCGCGGATAGTCAGATATCTTCGCTGTTCCACGCTCAAACTTTTTGACCAGCGCGAGGGCGTCGGGACTTGCGGCACCAACAAAATGCATCGCCATATGTTTATAGACCCACCATTCAGCAAAACCGCTGGTAAAAGGTTTAACCCCCAAGTCCGCGATTTTTTGGCAAGCCGTTTCAAGGGCGTCAAGGGTCCGCGGGAATTCGGCGATACCTGCTTTTTCAAAAATATCCTTGTTGTAAAGGATACCGAAGAAGTTCCCTTTGATGGCAAAACCATAGGGACCTGAACCGTCGGAAAGGGACTTAAATCCGTCAGCCACGGCAGGGATCATCGCGCTCGCCAGGGGTTGTCCGGCAAGGTTCAGGCTGTACTCCTTGTAGGAATCAATTTCCGCGCCGGCGGTGCTGGTAAAGATGTCAGGCACACTGCCGGAGTTAAGCCGTCCCTTGAGCAATGCTGGATAGGAATCCTGAGTTGTTTCGTAGTTGATTGTGACATCGGGAGCCACTTTTTTGTACTCCGCGATCAAGGCGCGAATCGCGTCAGCGTATTCCGGTTGGGAGATGAACATATCAAGCTCAACCCCTTTTTCCTTGCTTCCGCCCGCGAAAGCGCCCGAAACCAGCACACCAAGAAGAATCAAACCCATCAGCAATTTTTTCATTTAAAAACCTCCACAATTTTATTGTAAGCCCTACGGCCTATTTCCTAACCTTTTACCGCGCCGGCAACCACGCCAGCAATAATGTTCTTCTGGAACATAATAAAGAAGACAACCGATGGCAGAACAGCAAGAACCATCGCGGTCATCGCGTAATGCCATTCGGTGTTGAACTGTCCGACAAAAGTGTAAGCCTGTAGCACAAGGGTCTTGGTATCGTTGCTCCGGTTTACCATCAAGAGGGGCAGGAGAAAGTCGTTCCATATCCACATCACGTCAAGCACCACCACTGTTGCCGTCACTGATCTCAAGAGCGGGAATATTATCTGGCTGAACGTTCTGAACGTTCCGGCCCCGTCGATATAGGCGCTTTCGTCCAGTTCCCGCGGTATGGTGGACATAAAATTAAAATAGATAAACGCCCCCATGGAAACACCGAAGCCCCAGTATTGAACGCCTAACCCAATCCTACTGCCGGACAGGTGCAACACATTCATGGTTTTAAGCAGGGTGATCATAATGGTCTGAAAGGGAATCAGCATAGGCACAATGATAAACAGGCGGGCAAAGGCGGTAAAGCGGTTTCTGCGGCGCTGGAGCATATAGGCCGCGGCGGACGAAAAAAATACAATGCCTGCAATGCCGATAAGGGTGATGAACAGGGTATTGAAGAACAGCCTGCTGTAGTTCATCTTGGTAAAGACAAAGGCGTAATTTTCAGGCGCCCATATCTTGGGAAGAGATATGGCGCTTGAAACAACTTCGCCAAAAGGCTTGAAGGAATTGATAAGCATCAGGAAGACCGGGTAGATATAAATCAGCGCAATTACCGAGATCACGGCAATACCAATCAAACGGTTACATCGTTCTTTTTGATTCAGAGTCATAGCGCGCCTACCTGTCTTCAGCGTGGAAAACCCGCATTACGATCTGCGTCAGAATCAGCACGATCACAAAAAAGAGGAGGCTCTCCGCGGACCCTAGACCATAGCGGTTATTTTGAAAAGCATCGCGGTAAATGCCCAGCGTTACCGAATAGGTTGATCCCGCCGGTCCTCCCCGGGTCAACGCCAGGATAATATCGAATACTTTCAACGAATTGGTCAGGGACATAAACATACAAGTTGCTATGGACGGTGCAAGTAGGGGCAGTATCACCCGTCTGAGCCGGGTAAAGCCCGCCGCGCCGTCAACCACCGATGCCTCAAGCACATCGGCGGGCATAGACTCAAGTCCGGCGATGTAAAGCACGATGTAAAAACCGATGGACTGCCAGATTCCGACCATCGCCACCGAAAAAAAAGCGAGGTTCCCGTCGCCGAGCCAGCTCCACCTGAAAATATCCCAGCCGGTGACCGCGAGGAACGTATCAAATCCAGACGAAAAAATAAAACGCCAGATAAAGCCGACGATGGTCATACTCATAATATAAGGCACGAAAAAAAGTCCCCGCAACGTGTTCGCCAGCGTGAATTTTTTTACCAGCGCCAGGGACAGAGCAAGGGCGATAACGTTGGAAAAAATCATAAACAGTACCGTATATTTGAAAGTGAACATGAGGGTGCGGAAAAAATCGCTTTCGCCCTTGAATATACCGGCAAAATTCGCGGTGCCGATCCATTTCGGAGCGCGGGCAATACCGTTCCATTCGGTGAAAGCATAGAAACCCGAAAGCGCAAAGGGAATGTAAATCATCAGCGTGACCAGCACCATTGCGGGCAACGGATACGCCACGGATTCAATAAATTCCACTCTCTGTTTTTTCGATAGTAACAGCATATAAAATAGAATATCTTAAACTGCCGGAAAACAAATTGACAAAACAGAAAAAAATATGTAAATTTAGGCAAATTATATGCTTTACAGTTTATTGCCGGTAAATGACCGCGTAATCCTGGAAACCAACCTCATGATTTACGTCAACCCGGAAAAACACCCTACCCGGCTCATGGATTTTCATGATCTTTTTTTTCAGGTAGCGGGACGCTGGAATGTCTTCCTTGAAGATGAGGAAATCCAGATGAATCCCGGAGATATTGCCTTCCTGCCCGCGGGGCATCATCACTATGGCGATACCAAATGTATCCCCAACACCCGGACTTTGTTCATTCATTTCGAGGCGAGGAAAGAGGATCACGCGGTTAATATAGAAGATAAACAAAACCTGCTTATTGAGAGTTTTATTCAGAGCAAAGATTCCCGGATATTCGGATTTTTTCAGGAGATGCTGAAAATCTACAAATCCAACTCTCCGTTCAGGGAACTCTACGGTTCCGCGCTCCTCAGCATGATCCTTATTGAGCTGTCGAAACCGCACCTACAAATGGCGATAAAACGGGACCGTTTGATAACGGAAATTTTGGATATATTGAGTTACAATACGAATAAATTCTTTTCAATACAAGAGCTTGCTAATGAAGCGGGCATCAGCCCGCGGAGCCTTTCATCTCGTTTCAGGGCTGAAACCGGCTGGTCTATTCACAGCTATCAGATGAATAGCAAGCTGGACCAAATAGCGGCTATTTTGCGGAACAATTCCTACGCCAGTCTTAAAAACCTAGCCTTCAACTTCGGTTTTTATGATGAATTCCATTTAAGCTCGGCGTTCAAACACAAATTCGGTATGTCGCCCAAAAATTATAGTAAAACCAGCTTAGAAACCGCTGATAAAATAACGTCAGACTTTAGTCCATAATCAACACTGCCCTAATTATCATTTTCTATCTATCTGCGATTACCTGCGCGTAATTAACACCAATGTAGTGGTAGGCATTATCCGCGTTGGTGCAGGAGAAGGTAATACTTTTGAAAAGAGCCGGCTTAGACGGTGCAATGTTAATCGAAAAGAGAGGGTCCCGATTTTTCAACGGCGATGTTTCGGCGGCTTCGGGGGGTAATCCGCAGGCTCATCTGTCCGCTGAACAGCTGTTTCCAAGTATGTATCAGGTTCAAGGCTTCCAGCGGGGTGATATGATCGGGATCGATGGCTAAGAGGTCTTCCATGAACCGCTCGAATTTGACTCGTTCAAGCCATTCTCGGTTGGATTCTTCCGTCGGGGGCGGTTGCGGAGAAGCAGTTTCAATCGGCAAGGCGTCGTGAAGGGCTTTGCCGCTTTCTTCGAGTCCCTCCATGATACGGCTTGCTCTGAGTAAGACCCGCTCGCTTAAACCTGCGAGCCGGGCGACGTGGAGTCCGTAAGATTCTTCGGTTGGACCGTCCTTGAGCTTTCGTAAAAAGATAATTTCTCCATTTTGTTCCAGCACCTCCATAGACCGATTCGCCATTCGGGGATGCCGTATTCGGGCAAGCTCGTGGAAATGAGTAGCGAAAAGGGTTCTGCATTTAGTATGTTCCAAGAGTTCTTCGCTTACCGCCCATGCGATGGAAAGGCCGTCGTTAGTTCCGGTTCCTCGTCCTACTTCGTCCATGATGACCAGACTATTTTCGGTGGCGGTATTGAGGATATAGGCGGTTTCGTTCATTTCCACCATGAAGGTGGATTCTCCTCTGGCAAGGTTGTCCGAGGCTCCGACTCTGCTGTAAATTCGGTCGGTTATGCCGACAGCCGCTTCTTTCGCGGGAACGAAACTTCCTATCTGCGCCATAATTGTAATAAGCGCGGCTTGTCTAAGATAGGTAGATTTGCCGGCCATATTCGGACCGGTAATCAGGGCGAAGGATATATCGTCGCAGTCTAAGGCTATATCATTCGGGATGAATACGCCTTTATCCAGTTTAGCTTCAACCACGGGGTGCCGTCCTTCCGCAACGACGAGCCGTTTCTTGTTATCAACCAGCGGGCGCACCCAATCCCGAAAAACCGCCGCCCAAGCCAGCGATTGGGCGACATCGAGTTCCGCTATTCTTCTGCCTGCCGCGGACAGTTCGGGAATCAGGTTTTTAGCTTTATCCCGCAATTCTAGGAAGAGCCGTTTTTCGAGGTCGATAATTTTATCTTCAGCGTTGTTAATATCCGATTCTAATTCGGACAGTCTGCTTGTGGTGAATCGTTCCGCCGTCGCCATGCCCTGCCTTCTGATAAAATGAGGCGGCACCTTAGTCAAATGGGCATTGGTTACTTCCAGATGATACCCAAGCTGATGATTATGTTTGATTTTCAAGCTGGGGATTCCGGTACGCTTTCGTTCTTCTTCAAGATATTCCTCTAAAAACATTCGTCCGTTTTGTTTAAGCTGTTTGAAGCCGTCTAATTCCGCGTTATAGCCGTCGCGGATGAGTTTTCCCTCGTTGAGCGAGGTAGAAGGCTCATCGCAGATTCCGCCGGCGAGAACGTCCCGAAGCTGATTAAGCCGGGAAAAGCCCTCGGGACCGAGGGAGGCGGCTTCTTCGGATTCAAAGCTGGAGGAAAGGTCTCCGATCAGGTTTTCGACGCCGGCGAACAGGTTCAAGGCGTTTTTGACGGCAAGCATATCTTTGCCGTGAGCCTTATCCATAGCAAGCCGGGAACTAAGGCGTTCAAGGTCGGGGGTTTTCTTCAAAATATCCTGAAGCGTTCCCAGCCGTCCCTGATCCCGAAACATAAGCTCCACCAAGTCCAGCCGTTTATTGATAGCTTCCAGATTCCGCAAGGGATGGAGGAGCCGCCGTTTGAGCAGACGCCGTCCCATAGACGTTCGGGTTGCGTCCAATACTTTCATCAAAGAAACGTCGTCGCTATCGTCCCGAAGGTTTTTGAGAAGCTCTAAATTGCGCTGGGTCGCTTCGTCAATGCCTACATATTCGGTTTCCTGATATATGCGGATAGACCGGACATGAGGGATAAGAGAGTTGGCGGTATCGTCGAGGTAGGCTAGGATAACGCCGGCGGCAACGATCTCAGGCGTATTATTCTGAAGCCCGAAGCCTTTCAGGTTTACCGTGCCGAACTGCTTTTCCAGCCGTTTCCGGCTTCGGTCCATATCGAAGAGCCAATCAGCCCAGCGGTTTATCATCAGTCCGGTACGACCCGCTAAAGCCGCGGCAATATCCGGCATCGTATCGGGAAGAGATTCAGGGAGAATCAGCTCTTTGATTTGAAGCCGCTCAAGCTCCTGCCGAAACCGCTCGCCTCCCTGCTCGCACGGAAAGGAGGTAGCGTGAAAATCCCCGGTAGACAGGTCTATATAGGCGAAGGAAACCGCCTTCCCCGCCGTCCCAAGTCCTGCAAGGTAGTTGGAGCTTCCTCTTTCCAGAAAATCCTCGTCTACCGTCGTCCCCGGAGTAATAACTTCCACAACTTTTCGTTCAATGAGGTTTTTACCCTTGCTTGGTTCGGAAAGCTGTTCGCACACCGCTACTTTTTTCCCCTTTTTTAACAGACGGGCGATGTACGAACGCACCGCATGATGAGGAATTCCGCACATCGGATGCCCGTTACGCGTCGAAAGGGTGAGATTCAGCAAATGAGCGATTTCCTGCGCCTCTTCATCGAACATTTCATAGAAATCCCCGAGCCGAAACAACAACACTTCGCCCTGATGATTCCGCTTTATCCGCTTATATTGATCCATCATGGACCCAGATTCAGTAGGAATATACCGCCTCCTCGCTACCTAAAAATAAAAAAATTACCGCCCCGCTTTTGCGCGCAGATTTTGGATAAGTTTATCCGTAATATCCACCGTAGGGCTATACCATAGGATGTCGTTTTCTTTCAGGTTAAGAACCATGCTGTACCCTTCGCTTTCAGCAATATTCCGAATTTCGTCGTATATCTGACTCCTAAAGACATCCGATTGGGCAAGTTTGTTCCGCCGATCCTCTAACTCCGCGGTCTTAATCCGGTAATACTCTTTGAGATACTCCGAAGCCCGATATATATCGTTTTCCAGCCGCATAGACTGAGTCCGATCCCCCCTCGCCTCCGCATTGAACCGGTCGCTTTGCAGAGACTGGATTTCCCGAGTCATCCGGTCGATTTCAGCCTGAACCCGGGCGCTTTGCTCTTCAAACTCCCGGACCGCCCTTGACACCCGGAAAAACGCAAGATACACCTTGGGCATATCCACCACCGCAAAACGAGTAAGCTGTTGCGCTTCCGCCTGCAACGCCGCGCCCATAAGCGCAATCATCGCCGCCAATATTTTTTTCATCATCGTATACTATACTCTTACTAGATTAATACGATAAAGAAGAAGTTTTTTTTCGTCAACCCCGCGATTTACCCCGCGGTTTCGGTTTCAGCCCATAACCGCCCGCCGAAAATTTATTTTTTTACTTTTTTTTAAAAGGTCTTTTTCCTTAAAATCTGTTTTTTTCCTTTTTAGAAAAACATCTTTTTACCTAAAAAAGACGCATATTTCACTAAAAAAGACGCAATTCCTCTAAGATGTGCGTCTTTTTATCTAAAAAAAACGCCTTTTTGCCTAAGATGCGCGTTTTTTTCCTTGAAATATGCGCGGTTCCTCTGGTATGTACGCCTCTTTACTTGAAAAAAACGCCTTTTTGCCTAAGATGCGCCGCGCGGAATTCAGTAAAAAAACCCAATGCAACTCGGTATGCTTCCTTATCGCCGTAAGCCGCGCATAACCGGCTTTAATAGGTCGATAAGGTGAAGGAAAACACGAGATCAAGCGTATCAAAGATGTTCCCCTTCTGCCACTCGACCGCTCCGTCAACCACTTTGAAGCGTTTGCCGATTCCGAGCCTGATCGGAAGCTGAGGTATCAAAAGCCGCAAGGCTCCGCCGAAACTAAACCGCATATCTTCTATGGAAAAATCCGTGAATAAATCTTCCGGCTTGAGTTTGACCGCGGCGGCGTCAAAGAAAAAGTCCCACGCCAGTATCCCCGGAACAAACGGAATCCGAATCTCCGCCCAGTTTTCCCATAGCGCGTATCCTTTGTTGTAGTATTCGCTGGTCCAGCCGCGGCCGGTAAACATACCGTCTACCGCAAGCTGATTCGCCGGTTCAACAATAAGCTGACGCCCGGGCTGAGGGAATATAAACGAAACTCCGCTGTGTATCCCAAAGATAAACTTTAAAGTGTAGGTGTCGGTAATGTCGAATTTCAGGAATGTAATGAAATACTCCGCTTTGGTATCGCTTCGCATATAATGCTCCAGCTCCACGTCGAAAAAACCGTAGAGTCCCAGCCGCTGTATGGCGTAAAAGCCCTTAGACGGATCATAGTACAAATCCCGATTGTCCAGATATACGCTGAGAGGAAGCGAAAAAGCCGGAGTCCACGCGTTGTTCCGATTCCGAACAGCCGGCGAAAACGGATTGTAGAGGTCTTCATCGTAGCTGTTTAAGACTATGCCCGCCCTGATGCCGCCGCCCACGCCTAAAACGCCGGCGGCCGTGCCGAAACGGTAGCCCGTCGAAGCCCCGAGAGAAAGCCGCCACTGATCATACTGCATAAGATTTTCACTGGGAGGCGACTTATTGGCGTTTACATACTCTTGATAGGTCTCATAAGGTTCGGGAAACGCGTAGTCTTCATCGCCGTTAAAGTAGGGCGCTCTGTTTCTCATCGCTCCATAGCGTAGACTGTGCAGGGCGGTAAAGTCAAAGCCGACGGCTAAGGGCAAGTTTGCGAACCACCGGTGCGTATATTCCACGGTCGCGCTTTGGGTGAACGCGGAAATATTGAGACTTGCTCCTAGACTGTTTCCGGTGCCGATGAAGTTGCGGTCCGTCCATTTCAGGAGGAAGGAAACGGGCCATTCCCCCGGGTCTGTGCTTCCCGAAAAGGTAATGCCCGCCTGAATATCCGTAGTAGGCTGTTCCTCTACGTTGATAATCAGGTCCATGAGGCTGTCGGTAGTACCCGGCGGCGTATCCGGGGCAACCATCGTGAAATACTGGAGGTTCATCAGGTTCCGCCAGCCCTCCATAACCTTTGTTTTGGAAAAGACATCGCCGCTTTCCAAGGGTATCTCCCGAAGGATAACATAATCTTTGGTCTTCTTATTGCCTTTGACGAGGATGTTTTCAATATGCGCCCGTCCTCGTTCAACGATTGAAATCGTGTAGGTAACGATTCCGGCGTTCGGGTCTCGGTTTTCGCTTCGTCCTATGCCGTTGAAGATATAGCCGTTTTCATAATATAAGTCCGCAACCCGCTGTAAATCCATCTCGATGCGCCGGGCATTGGCGGTTTCTCCGACTTTGGAGTTAATCTGTTTGGACAGTTCTTCGCTGGAGAAAATCTGATTTCCCTCGAAGGCTACTCCGCCGAATTTGTACTGACCGCCTTCGCGTATCTTAAAGGTAATCGTCATAAGGTTGTAGCCTTTTTCGTCTTTCCGGAGGCTTCGGATTACGTCGGTAATTTCCGCGTCCAAGTATCCTCGGTCGTGGTAATACTGGCGAAGCGTTTCCTGATCGGCTATGAGCTTGGCTTCCTGAAACGCCCCGTCCTGAACCAGCCCTTTGGCTTTTAAGGAAAGCTGTCCTTGGAGGGTTCTGTTGGAGAATATCGAATTGCCCTCAAAGACAAAGGCTTCGATGCTTATTTTTTCTCCCTCCCTGATTTGAAAGGTAACATGAATGTTTCCCTCAGAGACCTGCTCGGTTTTGGCGGCGACTTTAATATCGGGATAGCCTTTTTCGAGGTACTTCGCGGAGATCGCGGTTTCGTCAGCCCGCAGTTTTATCTGATTCGCCACGTCGTTGAGCTTGAGCGAAATCGTTTCCAGCAGTTCGCTCCGCCGCAGATGCGCGTTCCCCTCAAAGGTAATCCGAGACACAATGGGACGCTCCTTCACCGTAAACTTGATAAGTACCCCCGTGCCAAATGTGTCCGACGGAAGCGCGCTGGGAGTAATCAGCTCGAAAAATTCCAGCGCGTACAACTGCCCCGAAAGCTCCCAAAACACATCGTCGCTGAACGCGCGCCCCTTAAAGGATTCTACGATTCCTTCCAGTTCTTCCGGGCTGACATATTTAAGCCCCTCGAACTGAATATCTTTGATAGGCTTGCCCTGATACCATTCCCCTGATTCTTGAGCAAACCCTGAAAAAACCGCTAGTACCAGCAAACCCAGCGTAAACCATATCCGCATATACACTCCTAACTTTTAAGCAAACGGAAAAAATAAATAAACGGAGAAACCATATCATACCAGCTTGAACTTCGCCTAAATACGGAAACCGAATAGGCAAAATCTGAAAATACGAAATTCCTGACAAACAACTTTTCAAGATGAAGCAGTGTCACATTGAGCTGTATATCAAAAACCGGACCCCGTAATTCTAACCCGAAATCCGATTCTACGACTAGGCTTTGCAAACGTAATCCTTGTATTTCAGTATTGCTTTCAGATTGCCGCAGGGACCACATATTCTGAAAAAACATATCTGACGTAATATATTTACCTATGAAAACACTTGTATTGTCCAAATAGTTACCTATCCCGATAGTCTCAAGCGCGTAGGCTTCAGTCCGCTTGCGGTACTCAAGAATCAAAAAGTTTTGCAATACCTGAGTGCGGAAACTCAACATATCCAAAAACGGAAAAAAACTGCGTACCCCCCGTTGCACCCGCCGGTAAACCTGCGTCTGAGCAAGAAGATCCGCGGTAGACGAAACAACCGTGAAAGGGTCCGCTTCCTTCCCTTCTTCCGTCGGTATGCCCGCAAGACTTTGCCCCAACAGAGAAATAATCTCCGCTTGCGAAAGAGGCGGCGTTGATTCAAAACGAGGCGTAAAAGACTCAAGCGGAGCGTCGTCTATGATCATCGCCAATGTTACGGGTCCGGTACTGATCTGATCCCGCACTTCCGCCCGGGCCGAAAGCCGGGGAGCGAACTTGTTTTCGTTTTCATTGAGACTAAGCCGGCCCTCCCGGATGTAAAAACTCCGTTCAAAGTAAAATATTTCGCCTCTCCGCAGATTCACGTCGCCCACAATGGAATACCGGTGAGTCAATGAACTGCTGGTAATGCGGACGCTGTTTCCCATCTCTAGGTTAGTCTGTATAATAGGCCACTCCGCATTAGGCCAAATAAATTCCAGCTTCCGCCCGGCTCGGACGATAAGCTCCACTACCTGCTCGATAGAGCCGTCCAGCGTATCCGGGATAGGACTCGCCCCCGAAAGTTCGTCAGCGTTCAGAGTTATTTCCGCCTCGTTTGCCGTCAAATCGCCGGTAACGGT
>JAIRPH010000166.1 GCA_031257135.1 Spirochaetaceae bacterium | reverse complement strand
CCCGGTTTTTCCGGTTAGAGCTTTTCCGAGGCGGCCGCGGCTACCTGCGCGGTTTGGGTGTGCAACGCCCGAAGCCTCAGCCGTCTGGTTGCGTCTGAACCGGTGACGGTTCCGGTTATTATGATCGACGCGCCTACTATTTTGCCGATGGAAAGGGCGGTTTCGTCGTCAACTTCGCCGCTTAACTGGAAGTTTTGTTCCTGCCGTATCCGGTCGAGCTGGTTTCTGTCAATGATAATAAAGCCGTTATTTACCATAATATATTCAAGCTCGCCGGCAATGAATTCCGCGGATTCCGCGTCGATTGAGGACACGTATACTATCGCTATTTTCGCGCTGGGCTGAAGGGACGCCATTATCTGTTCAGCCGCCCGTTCCAAAGAGGTTTCGACTCGTCCCATCGGATTAGGTCTTATGACGACGCCTCTGGCGGAAACGTCTGTACCTTCCTTATACCAGCTTATTTCCCGGATGTCTATATTGCCCTTAAACTGCTGTATTGCGGACTCTAAGAGGTAGAAATAGGCTTCGTCGTTTAGTTTTTCTCCCTTCAAGTAAGATTCAAACTCGACCCGTATAACGCCGAGCATTTCAAAACCGCCGGCTTCCGCGAGCGGTCTAAGAACCCCTGAGGACGCGCAAGACGCGGTCAGCGCGGCCGCCAATCCGATATATAAAAAACGCTTTTTCATACCATATTATATTACCGTATTTTTTATTTTGTCAATTACCATAAATGCAATCCGTGTTGCGCCGCGTAAAAACGAACCATAGTCTATTGCATCTTTTTGATATATTTGAAGGATTTGCTGATTTCTATACTGAAACGGAACGGGTAGACAGGGGGACAGGAGATATGGTATAGTATTGTCATGTATAGCGGTTGCGGTTTCAAAAATATTTCGCTGGTCATACTGATTGGAGTTTTTCTCTGTCTTGACGTTTTTGTCTATACTCGCCGCGATCATGACTGCGCGGGAGGGGATTGTCCGATCTGTCTTTTCCTGCAAGGGCTTCAGAATCCGCCGGGACATTTGAGGCTTACCGGCGTTTTCGCTCGCGCCCTAGGAAGTACAATGCCTTTTCAGGATATACCGGCGGTCCGTACCATAACCGCGGTGGACTTGAAAGTGCGGCTTAACGCGTGAGATTCCTTCCATATATATATTTTATGGAGGATTTATCTATGCTGAAAAAAACTGGGGCTGTAGTTTTTCTGTTTTGCCTGTTTCTGACGGGCTGTGAAAAGGAAAGCGGAGCCGTTGCGGGGAGGCGCGTTATGCCTCAAGAGGATGCCCTGCTCGTGGCGACGAGCATCTTTCCTCCCTATGATTTTGTCCGGGCAATCGCCGGGGATCGGGTGAAGCTGACTATGCTCTTGCCTCCCGGCGGAGAGAGCCATTCTTTTGACCCTAGCCCGCAAGATATTATCCTCATGCAGAAAGCCGATATTTTTATCTACGGCGGAGGCGAATCTGACGCTTGGGTTCGGGAGCTTTTAACGGCTATGGACACTCGGAATATGCGGATTATCGCTATGATGGACGCGGTAGAAGCGGTTGAAGAAGAGATCGTAGAAGGGATGCAGGCGGAGGACGAGGAAGAACCGGCATACGACGAACACGTTTGGACATCCCCGCGGAACGCCAAACTCATCATGCAGGCAATAGCTGATGCGCTGTGCGGAAGCGACCCGGCAAATGCCGGACTTTACCGCCAAAACGCCGACGCCTACCTCAAAAGCCTTGAGGAGCTGGACAAGGGATTTCAGGAAGCCGTTAATGCCGGAGTTAGAAAAACTATTGTATTTGGGGATCGTTTTCCCTTCCGGTACTTTGCGGACGCTTACGGGCTTACCTATTTTGCGGCGTTTCCCGGTTGTTCCACCGAAACTGAACCTTCCGCGGCTACCGTTGCGTTTCTGATTAACAAGATGCGCGCGGAACATATACCGGCGGTGTTTCACATCGAGCTTTCCAACGAGAAAATGGCCGATACGATTAGCGAGGAAACCGGGGCGAAGAAACTGCTGTTTCACGCTTGTCATAACATATCCAAGAAAGATTTTGAGCAGGGACGAACATACATGGAGTTTATGACCCAAAACCTGACTAATTTGCGGGAGGCTCTTCGCTGATGCTTATCGCCTGCCGAAACGCCGCCTTTGCGTATGAAGGGAATACGGTAATCCGGGAACTCGCCTTCGAGGTGGATTCAGGAGATTACCTCTGCATAGTCGGGGAAAACGGTTCCGGCAAAAGCACGCTTTTAAAGGGGCTTTTGGGACTGCTTCCGCCTCAAAGCGGAGCGGTTTTGCGGGGAGACCAGCTCAAGACCGAAGACATCGGGTATCTTCCGCAGTATAAAGCCGCGCAAAAGGATTTTCCCGCAGGGGTCTGCGAGGTGGTCTTATCGGGACGACAGGGCGGCCGGGGGATTCTGCCCTTTTACGCTAAGGCTGACAAGCAGTCCGCAATGGAAAACCTAAACCGTTTGGGCATCGGAGATTTACGGAACGCCTGTTATCGGGAATTATCCGGCGGACAACAGCAGAGGGTTTTACTTGCCCGGGCGTTCTGCGCGGCTCGGAAACTCCTCCTCTTAGACGAGCCTGCCGCGGGGCTTGATCCGCCGGCGACCGCGGAACTCTACCGGCTGATCCGCGAGATAAATCAGAACCGAGGGCTTGCGGTCGTGATGGTTTCTCACGACGTGCAGACCGCGGTTAAGTACGCAAACCGTATTCTTCATGTGCAGGGAAAACCGCTTTTTTGGGGCAAGCCTGAAGAGTACGCTGAATCTCCGGAGGGGAAACGGTTTATGGGCGGTTGACCGGTATTTCTCTACTCGACTTTGAAACGGGCGACCTCTTGGACAAGAATGTCAATAGTAGTCCGGTTTACGGTACTCAACTCGTTTACATCGCGAACCGTTATATTGATTTGTTGCGCGCTGTCCGCCATTTTGTTCATTCCGTCGGCGATTTCCGAGGTAATAGCCCCTAGGTTTTTGCTTTCTTCAATTACCTCTTTACTGCCTTTAAGCATTACTTCTGAACTGGCTTTAACCTGATGGGTGAGATCGTTGAGGCGGGTTATGGCTTCCAAAACCTGCTGGCTTCCTGTTCCCTGTTCTTCCATAGCGTTGCGGATATGCGTTTCCTGATCGGAAACGGTTCGCACTCCGTTGTCGATAGCCTCAAATTTGAGAAGCACATCGTCGGTAGACGCGGTAATTTTATCAATAGACACCTTGATTTTTTTCAATACGTCGCTGATTGTTTTGGACTGCTCGCTGGAAGATTCCGCCAGTTTGCGGATTTCATCGGCAACCACCGCAAAGCCTTTCCCCACTTCTCCGGCGTGAGCGGCTTCAATAGCCGCGTTCATGGAGAGCAGATTCGTCTGACCTGCAATATTTTCCATGACCGCGTTGATTTCCAAGATGCCTTCAGATTCTCTGGCGATTTCCCGGATGTCCGCGGCGACTTCCTGCAAACCGTTTCTGCCCAAATCAGAGGCTTTCATAAGCTCCACTACGTTAGTCGTGTTTTTAATCAGGGTTTCGGTAACGGATCGGATGCTGGCGAGCATCTCCTCGATGGCTGAAGAAGATTGGGTAACGCTGGCGCTTTGAGATTCTACGTGTTCGTTGAGCTTATCAATATTCGCGGTGATTCGTTCCATGTTGGCGTTGGTTTCGGTGACGCTGGAGGATTGATCCAGCACTTTTGTCTTGATTTTGAAGATATGAGAGGTAATATCCTGAACCGAATCAGCGTTTTCGCTCATACTGGTATCAAGATTCGCGCCGATTTCGGAAAGGGTTTGGGACTGGTTTTTGATGATAATCACCATTTCCCGTATTTTCTGCAAGGTGCGGTTGAAATAATGCGCTAAATCGCCGATTTCGTCGGTAGATTTGACCTCAATGGTTTGAGTGAGGTCTCCGCCGCCTTCGGAGATTTCTTTAAGGGTTTTCGTGACATGGCGTATCGGGGTAACAATCGCCCGAGCCACCGTAACGACGATGCCTCCGGCAACCAGCATGACCGCGCCGGCGAAAATCAGCGTGAACCACGTCATAGTTCTGATGGGTTTAAGCACCTCGTCCATGGGAAACCCGATGGCAAGGAGCCACGGAGTAATCGTAGCCCCCACGGTAAAAGGATAGTATACCAACAGCATATTAGTTTTGAAGGTAGGAGAGTAATGGACTATTTCCAGAGGCTTTCCATTGACGCCTCCGTTTTTGATGACCTCGGCAACCTTGTTTATATCGTTACCCAGCAAAGCCTGTTCGTGAGGGTCATCTTGAATCCGATGCTTTTCCCGTTCCTTGTCAAAATGGGCGACAATAATGCCCGCGTTGGAGTACAGTCCTACCGAACCTTTCCCGTTATAGATGCTGTTGCTGATGTCCGTAACCACTTGGGACATACCGGACCTGAAGTTTATGCCCACCACGCCGACAATACTGCCGTTTTTTTGATTGACGATAGGATAGGTAATGGTGATAACCGCCACTTCTCCTATTCCCGTAATGTTTCGCCAAACCGGCGAGAGTATCACCGGATCGCTTTTCAGGTTTACCAGCGCGTCCTGAGTGCCTTCCCAGCCCCCGTCCATCAGTTCCACGGTTCCATGTCTTCGAGTATAGGTGGTAATAAACTGACCTGAGGCGTTGCTTCCCGGAGTATTCCGGTATTGGTCGTCCATTCGGTCAAGCGCGTTAGGAAGCCATGCGGTCCACAGCCCGATATAGTTTTCATTATATTCCATAAGGCTTCGGAGTATTTCGTTATACATGGGACGTCTGCGTTCTTCCAAGACGGTTTCAAATTCCCCCATGATTTGGGACAGCATTTTGACGGCGTCAAAATACTCTTCCATTTTCCGCTGGGTATCGACGGCATGAGCGTGGGCTATTTGCTCAACTTGAGCGTAAGCCGACTTGAGTTGTAAATCTTTTGCATAAGACAATATGATAATCGATAAAACGGCAATAACCGCAATGATAATCCCAATGGTAATAATACTTAACTTCGTGTTTAATTTCATAGCAACTTCATAATACAGCGATGTATTATAAAATTCAATATCCCTTTAGCGACATACTGCCCCATTGCGCGAGTCTGTCAGTTTTCCGCCGAATATCCAAGTAATCTGCCTATAATTAAAAAATTGCTCTTTACATTTCCCGATTGCTTGATCTAGCTTTGTTTCTAAGGAGAAACTATGAAATTATATCGCATCGCGGCCATTGCCGGGGTATGCGCGTTCTTAGGCGCCTGCGCGGGCGCAAAAGCGTCCAAAGAACCGAAAACCTATTCCGTAAAAGAAATTACTACGGACGGGACGATCCATATCGTCGTAACCAACCCCAAAGGCGGACCGACCCTGGGATACGCCAAAAACAGCGGATTGAAACTGCTGACAGCCGAGCAGGACGGCTTCACCTTCGCCTTTAAGGACATGAACAATAACAATGCCCTCGACGATTGGGAGGATTGGCGGAATCCCATCGAAAAACGGGCTGAATCCTTAGCCGCGGAGCTGACCAAAGATGAAATCGCCGGGTTAATGCTCTTCAGCTCCCACGAGCGGGAGCCGGAAAAGGGCTTAACCGACGCGCAAAAGAACTATCTCAAAAACGACAACCTGAGAAACATCCTGAACGCGGGAGGCAATAACGTTCAAGCCGCGGTTACATGGAATAACGCTATGCAGGCTTATGTGGAAGGACTTTTGGCGGAAGGGCAAAAGGTTATTCCGGTGAACTTCAGCTCTGACCCCCGAAGCATCGCGGGTTCCGACGCGCAGTACAACGCCAAAGGGGAGGACATTTCCCGATGGCCCTCGAACTTAGGCATTGCCGCAACCTTTGATCCCGCGGTTATGCTGAAATTCGCCCGCATCGCCGCCGAAGAATACCGGGGCA
>JAIRPH010000206.1 GCA_031257135.1 Spirochaetaceae bacterium | reverse complement strand
TGCGCGTTGCTGGACAAAATAGGCTACGGCTATACGGAAATGAAAGAATCGGGCTACGCGTTTCCAGTAACCAGTATATCGGTAAAGTACCTCAAGCCCTTCAAGTTTCGGGACAGAGTCTTGGCGAAAGCCTCGCTGGAGGAATACGAAAACGGTCTGCGTATCCGGTATGAACTCGTGAATGAGGCTACCGGCGAAATCCACGCCAAAGGCGCAAGCGACCAAATGCCCGTCAATCTCGCCACCGGAGAGTCCTGCTTCGTGTGTCCGCCGGTTTTCACCGAGAAAGTCGAGGCTTTGGAACAGGAAAAGCGTTGACGGCTTTAGGAAACATATACTCTCGGAACCCGCTTATTGATATTGCAGGTGATTTCATAGGGAATCGTATGCGCCTGTAACGCAATATCCGCGGCGGTAAGCGAACCTTCGCCGCCGAAGACCGTTACCTTATCCCAACGCTTTACCAGATCGGCTGATCCGAGATCAACCATACACTGATCCATGCAGATTCTTCCCGCGAGAGGATAGGATATTCCCCGGATGATGACGCGCATCGCGCCGCTTATCTGCCGGGGCAAACCGTCGCCGTAGCCTATCGGCAGAGTCCCGACGGCCGTATCTTTCGGCGCGATCCATGTTCCGCCGTAGGAAAGGGCTTCGCCTTTTTTTACGTTTTTGATAAAAACGACGGTTGTTTCAAGTTCCATGATTGGTTCCGGGCTGTCGGCTAATTCCTCAGAGGGCGGGTAGCCGTAGAGTAAAATACCGGGTCTTACCATATCGAAATAGGCGTCTTCGTGGAGGAGAACCGCCCCGGAATTGGCGGCGTGAACAATACCCGGGTTCGCGCCGGCTCGGCGGATTACTTCGAGCGCGGACTTGAAACGGGCGATCTGTATTTTCGTAGCTTCAACCGCTTCGGGCGCGGGAGAATCCGCGCGGGCGAGATGCGTAGCGGTTCCCTCGTATTTCAGGGATTTGAGGGAATGTATACAGCAGGCAAGGTCTGCGGCTTCTTCGGGGCGGCATCCGATGCGTCCCATGCCGGTATCGATTTTGATATGCGCCGGCAGGATGATTCCCGCTTTTTCCGCCGCGGCGTTAATCGCGCCGGCTAAGTCCCGGTCTGAGATGAGCGGCGTAAGCCGGTACGCCGCCAGCGCGCCGAGTTCTTCCGGTACGGGCGGAGAAAGGAGCAGGATGCGCGCGGCAATGCCTGCCCGCCGCAATTCCGCGCCTTCCTGCACTCTGGCAACCGCCAGAAAGTCCGCTCCGTTCAGGATTCCCGCCGCGGCGAGGGGCGACGCTCCATGACCGTAGGCGTCGGCTTTTACGGGCATACAGATAAGCCTATTTCCTATGCGTTTGCGGATGCGTTCGAAGTTCCGTTTGAGTCTGTCCAGATGTATTACGGCGCGGGTCCCATACATACCGAATAAGTATAGCCTAAAAGGATAATTTTGTACATAGTCTAACTGAATTATAAAGCAGAAAATAATGAAAAAATTACTTGATTTATCTGTAGTAGCAAGATAGGCTTATAGATATGTGTTTTTCTGTACCAGAGGATTGCGCGTCGCCGCTCCTTGCTTTGAAAGAAAGTGAAAAACAGCTTGTTGAAAAGATTGAGGACTGCCTTTATTCCCAATATCCTGAAGAGTATCAATTAGTTAAAGAGCGGTTTAAGTGTCTTAAACATCTGGGAGAGGCGATTTGCGAATATCCTTCGGTGAAAGCTTCTGAAGTTCTGCGGGGAGTGCGGCGGGACGAAGCCGGTTTGATTAGGACCTTATCTCATTTTGCGTCGGTTTCGTATTTATTTCATATGCCCACGAGGGTTTTGGCGGCTCGGACTTTTTTGGTAGCCAAGTTTCACGCTTTTTCTCTGCTGTGCCGGCTGGTACAGGACAAGGAATGTTTTCATAAACCGCTGAAGGACATTCTTTTTTCTATTATATGCACGTTGATGTCTGAGGAGGTTTATCTTTCGTGTTTGGAGGACCCTTCTTTTCCGCAGGAGGTGCGGGTTGGGCTGGCGCATGATCTGATTGCTCTTTGGGAAAGCGGCAGGGACCCTCGAGGGTCCAATCACATTCGCGCGCTGGAGACGCTTTGGGCGGTGCGGAACCGGACGCATCCTACTTTTGGGACTATGGAAGGTTCCAGCGAATTGGTTCGGATTTCCATGGACCTGGATGATTGCTGGCAGGATTTTCTGACTACCGAGCTTTGCTATAACGAAACGAAGTGGGCTTTGGAGGAATTTCTTTTTGGTTTATCCTACGAGGAGATTGGGATGATTCGGGCGTGGCTTCAGCGTTTTGGGATTTCCGCAATAGGGCGGAGCGAGGTACATTCGTATCTTGAGCGGTCCGCTTATGGGCTGGTTGACGACGCCGATACGGACCCTCGGATTATATACAATTTTTTCATAGAACGCCGGGATGCGGCGGATTTCCGCAATCGTTTCGCTTCTCCCGGTCCCAAGAAAACGCTGGAAGAGATATATTTAAAGTATCTTATTGCCGGGGGCTATAGTCCTACGCGATGACTATTGTTTATCGTAGGCTTCGGTTTCATCGCTGATATATTCAAGGGCTACGCCTGCTTTTTGGAACATAGCTTCTGAATCTTTTGGATCATGGTAACGCCGCTGGCAGACTACTCGGACTATGCCGCAGTTAATGATAAGCATAGCGCAGGTTCGGCATGGGGTCATCCGGCAGTAGAGCGTAGCTCCTGCTATGGCTATTCCGCGCTTTGCGGCTTGGCAGATGGCGTTTTGCTCGGCGTGAACGGTTCTCACGCAATGGGTGGTGATATTTCCGTCTTCGTGGATCATTTTTTTGAGCTGATGCCCCGCCTCGTCGCAGTGAGGAAGCCCCGCCGGCGCGCCCACATAGCCGGTTACGAGGATTTGGTTGTCCTTAGCGATTACACAGCCTGAACGTCCTCGGTCGCAGGTTGCCCGTTTAGCGATTGCGCCGCAGACTTCCATGAAATAGGCGTCCCAACTGGGGCGGCGGTATCCGGTTTCCATTTACGCTCCTGCCTTCCGATGCGTTTCAGCGTCAGAGGTCTTTATCGGTTATTTATTACAGTATAAGCTGGAATCATTATGAGTACCCAGTCTTTTCTTACAATTTGTATGAATCCTACGCTTCAGAAGACCTTGCGGTTTTCGGGTTTGGTTATGGACGCGGTGAACCGCACCGCTACGCATCGGTTAGACGCTTCCGGCAAAGGGATCAACGTCAGCCGGGTTTTGACTCAGTTGGGGAAAACCTGTCTTCATCTGACTCAGCTTGGCGGGGCGTTTCGCGGGCATTTTCTTGACTTGTGCGCGAGGGATGGGCTTACGGTCGAGTGGGTTGAGAGCGGGAGCGGCATCCGCTTCTGTCACACCCTCATAAACGATGCGGATCACAGCGTTACCGAATTGGTTGAAGAGTCAGAGCCTGTCGCGCCGGAAACCGAGGAACAGCTTAAAACCGCGTATACCCGTCTTCTTCCCGATTTCGGGTGGGTTATTATTTCCGGGACCAAGGCGGCGGGCTTTTCTGAGGGGCTGGTTCCCTTCATGACGCGAGCCGCGAAAGAAGCCGGGAAGAAGGTAATACTCGACCTTCGGGGGAAGGATTTGGAAAACAGTCTTGCCTATAAGCCTGAGGTCATAAAACCTAATTTGGTTGAGTTCGCCTCGACCTTTGCCCCGGAATTGACCGACGGAATCCGGCTGTTTGAGGATTGGGAAGATCGGATCAAGACGATTTGCCTCGCGCTTGCCGAGCGGTACGCGTGCCGGATTGTTCTCACCGGAGGGGCTGAACCGGTGAAGTTCGCCGAAGGCGGAGGCTTCGGGGAATACGCTTTTGAGCCGGTTCAGCCGGTAAATACCACCGGCTCAGGGGATGCCTTCACCGCGGGACTCGCCGGAGCGTTAGCCGAGGGCGCGTCCCTTCGAGACGCGATAGCTCAGGGAATCCGGTGCGGCGCGCTCAATGCGGGACTCCTCAAGGTCGGCGCGATCCGATAAATCCGCGGGTTTCGGGCGGGTTTTTTCCGGGGCGTCGCCCGCCTGAAGCCGCTCATTGGGTTTCCGCCAATGTTTCCAGCAACGCCGTATTGCAGTTGTCTCTTTTGTCATGGGCATTTACCTTTGCCATGAAATAGTAGGTAGTATTGCTTGTCATTTTTTCCAGTACATTCAACAGCGTTTTCAAGGTATCTATTTCCCGCTCGATTGGTATCTCTTCCACGCGCCATCTATTTTCTCCGTTGAGATACTCTCCGTAGGATGAAACGTCGGTATCCGTATTTATTGTCCATGCTCCTTCGGATACGGCTCCCTTGCCGGTAGCCGAGAAACTGAGGGTCTGATACGTTTCTCCGGCGCGGGTTATGACGTAAAAGCTGTGAGTCGTGAGGGCTGTTTTTTTTACCTTAAACGAAATAGCCGTTCTGGTGTAGGCTTTCATGCGGTATTCTCCGGCGTTTCCGAGGATGTTCAGCAATAATTTTTTTACTTCTCCTTCTTTTTTAAGAACCGCGTTTCCGTCATAATCGGCGGCTAATACATACATATAGGCTTGCAATGAAGAACAGCCGGCGGACACTGCAATATGAAAGAGAACCGTCCCGGCGGTTATGATTTTAACGGTTATACTCTTAGGAAAACAGCCGCTTTGTCCAGTCATACTACTCTTTCGGCGTTATGTATACGATTATAAAGTATTTGAGTATCCTTAGATTGATTGGGCGGTCCGGATTTTCGGGGCGGTTTAGGCGGGTATGCGGGTATTGACTAGGCTGGAACAGGGCTATAAACTTCTATCATGTTTTGGACTAATCAAACGGCGGAGGGCGGCTATAACTATCGTACTGGACAATCGGGACATTCTGTCCGGGGTATGCGGCGCGAATGACGGAAACCTCAAAGTTATGGAAGGTTTGCTGGGAGGGCGCATTTCGGCGCGGGGCAATGAAGTCAGGCTGGAAGGAGTAGATGAAACAGGACTCAGGCAGTTCAAACTGATGATAGACCGGCTTATTGCGGCGGTTCGGGAGGGGGAAAGCCCTTCTCCCGAGTACGTCAAGGCTGTGGCGAAGAGTATTGTTCCTATTCTTCCTGATGAAGAGCCTTCTCCGAAGCAGGAAGAGCGGGACCCTATTAGAGAGTCGATGATTCAGATTCCTCAAGGGTTCAGCCGAGTGTATCCTCGGAACCGGAATCAGGCGATGTATATTCTGGGAATGCGTTCCGCGGAGATTACCTTCTGCGTAGGACCGGCGGGAACCGGCAAAACCTATCTGGCTATAGCGGAAGCTCTGCGGCTGGTATTATCAAAAAAGATGCGGAAACTGGTGCTG
Source organism: Spirochaetaceae bacterium (assembly GCA_031257135.1). Taxonomy (GTDB): domain Bacteria; phylum Spirochaetota; class Spirochaetia; order Treponematales; family Breznakiellaceae; genus JAITHW01. Next base: position 8,388 of record JAIRPH010000206.1, on the reverse strand, counting down.
ACTCGTCCGGTTGTGGAAGCCGGAGAAAGCCTCGGATTTTTGCCCGGGGATTTGGCGCAGAAGATAAACCCCTACCTGCGTCCTCTCTACGACGCTATGGAATCTCTCATACCCTACGAAACAATCCGTCATTTGGAGGAGACCAGAACCATAGAAATCGCGCCTTTAGCGTATATGCGGGGGCGCAGTCTCAACGACGCGGCGATCATCCTCGATGAAGCCCAAAATACCACGAAAGAACAGATGAAAATGTTCCTTACCAGACTCGGCGGAGGCTCCCGCGCGGTCGTCACCGGCGATGCGACGCAGATCGACCTCCCTAAGCGGGTCGATTCAGGACTGCTCCACGCCCTTTCCTTGCTTTCCGGGGTAGAAGGGCTTTATTTCGCCTACCTGCATACCGGAGACGTCGTGCGAAACCCTCTTATTAAAAAGATAATTCAGGCTTATGATAATGAAAGAAAACCATGAACCCTCAGACGGGACGGAAAAAACCGCCAACGCCGCGCTGTTCGGTCTCTTCGCGGTTCCGGCTGTCCGTCCGGGTCCTGCTATAGCTACCGGCGTAGCTTTTTTGATTTCCCTGGCGATAATCATGTACCGTTTGCACTCGACTGGAAACGCGGTTGGAGACATCCGGGAATTTGAGGTAGGGAAGGTTGCGGATCGGGATGTCATTGCGGAATATTCGCTCTCGTATATCGACGAAGCCGCGACTCAGCGCAGGCTTGAGGTTCAGCAGAGGCTGGTATCCGCGGTATTTATCTATTCTCCGGCGGTGACCCTTGAAGTTCAGCGTAATTTCAGCCGGTTTTCTGAGTTTTCGCTGGATCGTTTTGAGGAACAAGGCTCTAAGGAAGCCTATAGGCTCAAAATGTTAGCGGAATTTCCGGGCTATTTTTCTGATGAAACTCTGGATATTCTCTTTAAGGCGTCAGATCGGAAGGATATGCTGAAATTCGGGGCTTCTTTAACGGAATATTTCATGGAAGAGGGGATATTCGCGCTTCCGCAGAGCGGTTTGGAAGACTACAATCCCGATATAGTGGAGCTTCTCCGCAGTTCTGGAAGCCAGACCGGTCGGGAGCGGCTCAATATCAGCCGAATCGTTACCCTCGACAATCTGCACGACGCCATAGACCAGTACGTCGCCGACGGTTTTCCGCCGTCTTTCCGGCTGATCGCCTTTGATTTGCTTAAACCCTTTATCAAGGAGAACGTCTTTTTTTCGGTTCAAGACACGAAACGCCGTTTAGAAGAGACCAGCGATCTGGCGGAGCCGATAGTGAAATATATAGAGCCGGGGACCCGGATTATCCGGCGGGGGTTTATCATTACCGAAGAAGATATGACCCAACTGAGGGCGATGGATAGACCCGCTAAAAAAAATCCGGGGGTTATTATCGGACAGTTTCTGCTTTTTCTACTGATATATGGGTTGTTTGCGTTTCTCGGAAGCCTGAAGCTCATCGGCCGCGCGCTCACGGACGGAGAGATTTATCTGCTGTCCGCGTTGACGGCGATCTACATAATCGGCGCGGCTTTCGCTAAGTCTCTTTCGTTCAATACCGAATACTTTCCGGTTTCTATCATTCTGCCTACCGCGCTGGTGGTTATGCTTCCTTCGATTCTCATAGGCGCGCCTCTTGCCTTAGTTTGGGCTATGGTATTGCCTTTAGGGGCGTTTCTTTCCGATTCTTTCGACGTTTCGGCGTATATTTTCGCGTTGGTTTCCGGCGTGGTAGGGTCGTATACGCTGAAAACGGCTCAAAAGCGTATGGATTTAGTTAAGGCGGGGCTTATCATAGCCGGGGCTAACGGGATTGCGGTTATTGCGGTTCTCCTCGTCAAGGGCGTCGCCTTGGGGACTTATCCGATAATTTTGTTTTGGGCGGCGTTTAACGGGGTCGCTTCAGGGATGCTTGTGCTGGGCTTACTGCCTCCGTTGGAACATCTCTTGAACGCGGCTACCGCGTTTAGGCTTATTGAATTGTCAGACCTCAATACGCCGTTACTGAAACGGCTGTTTACCGTCGCTTCCGGGACCTACAGTCATTCCATTATGGTCGCTAATCTTGCGGAAGCGGCTTGTCAGGAAATCGGCGCGAATCCGCTTCTTGCGAGGGTGGGGGCATACTACCATGATATAGGCAAAATGGAACAGCCCGATTTTTTTGTAGAAAATCAGACGTCTTATAATAAACACGACGATATTTCTCCGTCTTTGTCCGCGACGATCATCCGAAGCCATGTGAGGATCGGCGTAGAAAAAGCCCGAAGTCTAGGGCTTCCCCGAGAAGTAACCGACATCGTAGCGGAACATCATGGGAATTCGGTAATTACGTGGTTTTACTCAAAAGCGTTGGAACAAGACCCGAACGCGAATCCTGAAGATTTTTCTTATCCCGGCAGTCCGCCGCGCTCCCGCGAATCCGCGGTGGTCATGCTTGCGGATATGTGCGAAGCCGCGGTACGGACCCTCGATAATCCGACGCCGGCTAAAATCGATCAGTTCATCAAGGAACTGATTAATAACAAAGTCGAACACGGACAGCTTGCCGCTTCGGAACTGACCTTCCGAGACTTAGAAACCATAAAGCACGCGTTCGTGCAGGTTCTTGCCGGGTATTATCATTCTCGGATTAAGTACCCTAAATTGCCGGCTAACAAGGAGACCGCGCCATGAACCGCGTCGCCATACTCGCTGAAGAGGACCCTCCGCCCTCGTGGGCGGAACAAGCTCATCGTTTTATTCTGAGCGTATTAGATCGGCTTCGCCAAGACCGTTGGGATGTGTCCGCGCTGTTCTGCGGAGACCGGTATATCCGAGACCTCAACGCCCGGTTCAGAGGCAAAGACGAGGCTACGGACGTGCTGTCTTTTGAGCTTGGAGAAACCTTAGGCGAAGACGGAGAAATCCGGCGATTAGGGGATATAGTCATATCTCTGGAGACCTTAGGGGAAAACGCCCGGTATTTTCAGGTTTCCGCTGACGAGGAATTGCGCCGGCTCTTGATTCACGGGATTCTTCATTTGTATGGCATGGATCACGCGACGAATGCCGATATTGAACCTATGCTACTGTTGCAGGAAAACCTGTTGGCGGAGCTTGGAGCGGAGCGGATTTTGTCATGAAAGAAAGTTCGTTTCTGTCTTGGCTGTTCGAGAATTTTAGGAAGCAGGGGGAAGGGATAGACCGGAAGACATACCGGTCCCTTGAAGCGGATCGGCAGGAGATGATTCGGGGAGTTTTGGAGCTTTCAGAGACAGCGGTCAAAGAGGTTATGGTTCCTCGAATCGATACGGTTTTTATCCAAGCGGATGCGACGAAGGAGGAATTGTTGAACTGTATATCCGAAAGCGGTCATTCCCGTTTTCCAGTGTATACGGAAACGATTGACCATGTGGTTGGGATTCTGTATGCGAAGGATGTTTTGAAGAGTCTCCTCAAAGACAATACCTTTGACATACCTCAGCTCCTGAGAAAACCGTTTTTTGTTCCTGAGTCGAAGCGCATCGACGGACTTCTTAAAGAATTGCGGCGCAAGCGGGTTCATATTGCGGTAGTAGTAGACGAATACGGCGGAGTTTCCGGGATTGTGTGTATGGAAGATATAATTGAAGAGATTATCGGAGACATTCAGGATGAATTCGATCATGAAACCGAACTTATTCTTCCTCTGGGAGAAGGAGCCTACCTGTGCGACGCCCGGGTTCGTCTTGAGGATTTGTCTAAAGCCGTAGGCATAGACTTTCCGGTACAGGATTTTGATACGCTAGGAGGCTTTGTGTTTAATCTATTCGGAAAAATTCCGGTAAAATATGAAAAAACTGTGTATAATAACCATGATTTTGTTATCCAAGATATGGACGGACATAAGATTCATACGGTTAAAATCATGCTTAAACCAAAGGAGAACGACACATGAAATTTTTTTATACGCTGTTTATCCTTATGTGCGTATATATAAACGTAACGGGACCGGCATACGCTCAAAATTTCGCCGGCGCGGGGGCGTATTACGAGCGGGGACGCGTCTCTATGGTCGAGGAAGATTGGTATTCCGCGGCGGAAGCCTTGCTGGAATGTCTGCGGCTTAATCCGGCTCATGCGGAGGGAACCGCGTCGCTGGCGGAATGTTACTACGCGTTGGGCGAATTCGATCAGGCGTTGGTGTGGACCCGAAAAGCCCGTTCTTTGGCGAGAGCCGATCTCGCTTTAGCTAATCTTGAAGCCTTCAGTCTTATCGGATTAGGACGCTTAAAGGAAGCGGATGAGATCATCCGGGAGGTGCTGAAACAAGAGCCGTATAACAAAGAAGCTCTTTTTGCCGCATCGGAACTGGACATTGCCCGGGGGCGTCCGGGCGAGGCGGTATCCCGCTATCGGGAGGCGGTGCGCCGGTATCCTGACGACCGGCGTCTACTGATTTCGCTGGCGTTGGTTCTTGGTTCTCTCGGCGAGACCGACGCCGCGCGGACCTATATCGAGCGGGCTATTGTCAGGCATCCTCAAGATTACCGGGTATATTACTACGCGGCGTATCTCGACGCCAGAGCCGGACGGCTCGCCGAGGCGATTCGCTATGCTGAAAACGCTTTATATTTCAGACCCGGGTACGGACCGGCTTTCGCTCTGCTGGCGAATCTCCGCTATCGGGCGGGGCAGTACGAGGAAGCCGCCCGCCTCGCGGATGAGTCTATCGCCCTTGACCGGAACGATATACACTCATGGTACTTAAAAGGTATGTCTTATATTAAATTGGGACGAAAAGCCGACGCGATAACCATACTCTCCAACGCCGCGTCGCTTGATCCGAATGACGAATTTGTCCGGGCCGCGCTTGAAGACCTATTTTTATCGGAAACGGCTTTGGAAGACCCTCAGCGTTCCCGGTGGGCGGCATGGCATTTCAATCGGGGGCGGGATTATCATTCTCAAAATCTCATTGAGCAGGCTCTTTTTGAATATCGCCGGGGACTGCGGCTCAATCCGTACGCGCCGAACCGCCGAGAGTACGCCGAACTTCTGCGGATTCAGGGTTATCCGTCCCGGTATTTGGCGGAACTGCGGTTTATGCAGGAATTAGGCTTTAAGGATCGGGATTTGAAGGATGCGGTAGAAACTTACGACGCGCTTTTAGACGAGGCTTTATACCGGCGGTGGTCGATAAATCCGGTAGAAATCGCGGAGCCTCATTGGAAGGTTGCCGTATTTTCGCTTGCTTCTCAGTCTGGTTTTTATCATGCTGACGCGGGAGCTACCGCTTCTGTGTATATTAAAGATATTTTAGCCCATGAGCGGAACATCAGCGTTATGGACTTGGAACTTGCCCAAGGCTCTTTTTCTCAAGCCTTCCGCCGAGCCAGAGAAGCGTCTGCGGATTATTTTCTCATTACGTCGGTTTCCGAAAACGAGCGGGACCTTTCGATTAAGGGAGAGCTGTTTGTCGGGCGCACTGGAACGCCGGCCGCGGCTTTTTTCGCGTACCGTACCGGCACGGATCGTTTACGGAACGCTTCTCGGGGCATTGTGGATCAGGTTCACGCGGCGTTGCCGTTTAGGGGAAAACTGCTTAGGTATAAGCAGGGGCAAGGGCTTATCGACAAGGGGCGCGCTGACGGGGTAACTGCGGGCGCGGTCTACGACGTGGTGAAAAGAGGGCAGACTCAGATTCTCCATGAAGGCGTAGGGCTTGGGTATTCTCCGAATGACGTAGTTGGAACGCTGGTTATTGACGTTATAGATGAAGAAATCGCCGTAGGTACGGTACGGCGGAGCGGTTTTTTCGACCGCATTACTCAGGGGGATGAGATTATCATACAGGCGGCGGAAACGGAAAATCCTCCGACTGCCGAGCCTTTGGCGGACCCTGAACTGCGGGCTTTACTGCGGACTCTGCGCTAGGTACTGTTCACCTTTCCTTATAAAGTATTTTTTAGGCTATGACCTTTCAGTGTGCGTCTGCTGGTATGTTATCGCCGAAGGCTTTAAGCAATCCTAGAAGGGCCTTGCATTGTTGGGCGGAGAGGTTTCTTAATCGGCAGATAATTTCCCAGACATCTCGGTCTGGGTATTTTTGCGATTTTCGGCGGTCTTTTTCTTCGCCGGTAACGAGGTACTCTACGGAGACTTCCAAAGCCTGAGCGATTTTCACGGCCGCGTCCGCTGACGGCATAGTCGCCCGTGTTCCCAGATAGCAGTCAAGCGTTGCAACGGGAATACCGGTTCTTGCGCTCAGTTCCTTTACTATTATTCCCTGATAATCGAGTTCCTTTCTTAAATTTTCCCGAAAACTATTGCCCATGTAGGGAAAATTTTAATGAAATTGCATGGTTTAAACCTTGACATTTATTGATATGTCATTGTAATATTTGCATTGTCTTTGAAATATCACTGATAAAACGCAAGCCGAAGCCGAAAAGGAGCTAACCGCCGGATAGTTTTTTATTTTTCAGTTCATTAAGACGCTGATTTATCAACTGATCGATGTCGGCAAGGATGGTCTCCCGCCAATCCTGCTGAATAGGCGTTAGGGCAAAAAGGTCCGCCGAGTCTTTACCCAAAACCGCGGCTATTCGTTCTATCATCTCCGGGGAGGGAAAATTCTTGCCTCCTTCGATCATAGCGATATAGTGAGTTGCGGTATTCGCCTGTTCCGCCAGTTTAGATTGGGTCAGTCCCAATTCGTTCCGGTAGGTTTTTATATTGGACGCTAAAAGTTTTCGAATATCGGTCATGTTTCATTCAAAGGACATATACAGCAATTTTACGCGTGTAATCAGCATTGACAATGATTTATAAAGTTATTTATAATCATTTTATGACTTGTAAGGTAATTTTCATGGGGTATACTACCGGTTCTTGTTCTTGCTTTTTATTTATTTTGGTAAACGCCCTCAAAAGGATTTTGCCGTAGAGGGTTTTTATATCCGCTCTTTTCGGGCGGTACAACTTTGTTCAGCCGAAAGGCTGGGCATTACTAAGGAGGGTTCAATGAAGAACCTGACGAAATGGTTAAGCGTTGCCGCTATCGGGGCGGCGATGACTCTTTTCATGGCTGGATGCGAGATAGAGGCGTCAGTGTCCGTTGGCACTATACACACGGTTACATACGTCACAGGCGAAGGCTCCGGTACGCCGCCAGCGGCGCAGGAGATAATGTACAATGAAAGCATCCTCTTACCCGGACAGGAAAGCATGATCGCTCCTTCAGGTAAATACTTTAACGGCTGGAGAGACGACGTCTTCTCATATTACAGCGCGGGCGTAAGTTATACTGTAACCGGCAACGTGACGTTTACCGCTCAATGGTCAGCCTCCTCCACCCCACCTCCGCCCCCAACTGCGGAGGCAGGCGTATACGTCGGGCTTATTTCCTTTTCCGGCACTGTTACAGACCTCGCCAGCAATCGGCTGGTCTATCTTGACGCGGCGGGAAAGTCTACACTGACCAGTTTGCTGGACAGCCAGTATAGGAAATCGAGCGAACCCGGCACCGCGCTTTTCTATGGAGTTCACAAGGCTTTGGCAAACCTTTCGACGAATGCGGATGGGACATCCCTTCCCGCAGAAGTTCAGTCGGTCAGTATCCTCACCTTTACGGACGGTTTGGATAACGCATCCTTTGGAGCGTCAAATACCGCGCCGATTGAAGGCAAGAGCGGCGTTCTGAGCGCGGACTATGCGTCATACGTCAACGGGCAGTTCGCCACTAGACAGATCAAGGGGAAATTAATCAATGCGTATTCCGCAGGGGTAATGGGATCAGACGTTCAGGAAACGGTTCAATTCAATCAAAACTTGACCAACATTGCATCAAGTCCGTCGAATGTCCATGCCCTTACCGATTTTGCTAATTTACAAGGGGTATTTTCCGATATCGCCAACAATCTGGATGTGTCTCACAGTAGCAGTAAGTTTTCCATGACAACTACCCAGAACGATCCGGGAACGATTGTCCGTATGACCTTTGACATTTTAGGCATTAATCCTACTCCGGCGCAGGCGGAACAGTCAACGCGGTGGATTGAGGGAACTCTGAATTTTGCCGGCGGTACATGGACGCTCGATAATATCCGGTATTCTTCCGGCATGACCTCTTCAAACGACGTGACCACTCTTACCGGAACCGTATCCGGCCCTAAGGTTGTTTTTGTGTTTGAAAACCTTACGGGCTATAATTCCAGCACCGATGCGCCGAAACAGTGGACTAGAACTCCGGGCGCACCCTCTTGGCAGATTAACAGCGAGTATAACGCGGCAGGATCGACAACCACGACCATCGAAAAACGCACCGCGCTTATCTACTTGGTACTGGACGCCAGTACGTCGTTGAGCGACGATCAGGTCGGGCAGATTAGAACCGCGGCAAAGAACTTCATCGA
>JAIRPH010000198.1 GCA_031257135.1 Spirochaetaceae bacterium | reverse complement strand
CGAAGACCATCCAAACCGCGGATCAGCTCTTGCAGGAGTTGCTCAGTCTCAAACGGTAAGGTATACTGGCAACGCGGAAAGACGCTTGACCGCCGAGCCAGTTTTTTTCTAAAAAGTTTTTTTTCTAAAAAGCAAAAGTTTCTTTATAGCTTTTTTAAAAACAGCTTTTTTAAAAAAATAAATTTTTAATAGGGGGCGGGCTTTGATAAAAGTAACCCGGCTTAACAAACAAGAGTATTATATCAATCCTCACCAGATTGAATATATCGAAACGAAACCGGACACGACAATACAGATGCTGTCAGGAAAGAATTTTGTGGTGCTGGAGAAGATTTCGGTGGTTATCGAGCGGATTGTAGAGTACCGCAGGCTCATCGGCGCGTTTAAGAACGAGGAGTAATCGGGCATGAATGTAGCAACGTTACTGGGATTAGGCGGATGTTTCGCCATGATCTTCATGGCGATTTTTACCTCCGGCGGTACGCCTCTCACTTATGCGGACCTTCCTTCATTCTTTATGACCGTCGTCGGTTCTTATCTGGCGGTATTTACCTTCAGCAGTTTTCCCGACGCCATAGGACTGTGGAAAACCATAGGTCTTACCTTTAAGGTTCCTAAATACGACGAAAAAGGAATTATCGTCAAACTGTTGGCTTTTTCCGATAAAGCCCGGCGGGAAGGTCTGCTTGCTCTGGAAGAAGAACTCGAAGACCTTGACGACGAGTTCCTGAAAAAAGGGATGCGCCTCGTGGTTGACGGCACTGACGGAGCGATCATCCGGGACCTCCTCGAATTGGAACTGAGCCAAGTCCAGAGCCGGCACGGAGGTAAACTCGGGGTTCTCAATATGTGGGGAACATTAGGTCCCGGACTCGGAATGTTAGGAACCGTTATCGGACTTATAGCCATGTTGAAGAACTTGGAAGACAAGAGCGCGCTGGGACCGAACATGGCGGTCGCGCTCATCACCACGCTGTACGGCGCTATCATTGCAAATCTTATCTGTATTCCTTTGGCGGGGAAATTGAAAACCTTCGACGCCTCAGAATCCCAGATAAAGGAAATGGAAATCGAGGGGATTCTTTCGATTCAGTCCGGCGAAAATAGCCGAGTCTTGGCGATTAAACTTCTTTCATACCTCGATCCGGTTTCGCGCAAAACGGTTGAAGCCGAGGTTTTAAGAGACTAAAATGGTATTGAGGACATAAATGGCAAGAAAAAAAAAGAAAGACGACGAAGGGGTAAAAGGAGATTGGATTGTTACCTATTCCGATATGGTGACGCTGTTGCTCTGCTTCTTTGTCGCTCTTTTTGATGCAAGCGAAATCGAACCGGGTCAAATGGCGGCTTTGCTTTCTGCGCTGTCCAATATCGGTATGGGAGCTTCAACCGGCGGCGAAACGCTCTCAGAAGGGAAAAACGTCAGTTTAGGAAATACAATAAACTCTCTCCCCTCTTTGGATAAAGGGAACTTTTTGGGTCCTGCTCTCAAGAAAGCGGTGAGCCTTTTTAACCCGGAAGTAAAGTCCAAGAAGGTCACCGTCACCCATGACGAGCGCGGACTTGTGATTAACCTTGCGGCAGACGCTTTTTTCGCTCCAGCCAGCGCGAAAATAAATATCGAAGAAACCCGGGATATTCTTATACGAGTAGCCGGACTTTTGACTTCCGATGAAGTAAAGGGCAGAAAGTTCAGGATAGAAGGTCATACCGATGCGGAAGCGATAGACCCCAATGGTCCTTGGGAATCGAACTGGCACCTTTCCGCCATGCGCGCTATAGCGGTACTGCATTTTCTGACCGCCCTAGGGGTGGACGAAAAGAGCTTTCAGGTAGCCGGATTCGCGGATACCGTGCCGATTGCTCGAAACGATACTCCCGAAGGTCGGGCATATAATCGGCGGGTGGATATCATCATTCTTGACGACGGACATTTATAAAAGGCTATTTACAGATAGGGTTATACTTGGTATAATACTATATAATAATGAACATAACCGGAGGTAATAAGATATGAGCGATGAAGCAGATGCGGCTCTGGACCCGGAAGAGGGATCTTCTGAGGAAGGAGGCGGTAAAAAAAAGAAAAAAGGACTGGGCTTGGCGGCGTTACTACCGACCATACTCAAGTTTGCGGCCATAGGACTTGGGGCGTTGATTTTCATCGTAACCGTATCGGTGATAACCTATAACATCCTGAATAAGGGCGGGAAGTCTCAGACGGTGATTCCGGAAAATTCTCCCTATGTCGGGACGCGTCCCCAGTATAATATGTTCGGGGCTATCGGTTTGGTGAGAACCCGGACGAAAGACCCGGTGCCTCATGCGGTTATCGTTGAAATGGTCATTGCCTACGACTTAAACGATAACGCGGGAAATACCGAGTTGACCTCTCGAATTGTGGAGCTTCAGGATTTTGTCCGCAGTTTTTTCAGATCCAAATACGCAAAAGAGCTGGAGCCTGAAAATGAAGCGCAGTTGAAGCGGGAGATCATAGAACTTCTCAATACGCAGATGCTTAATACCGCTAAAGCGCGGAATATCTTCTTTAAGCAACTCGAAACCATTGAAAGTTAAACGATTGAAGAGCCGGTCGGCGATGCGCCGACCGGTTTTTTTTAAGAGTTTTAAGAGCAGGCTCAAAATCGTAAAAGTAAAACTTGCCTGTATTAGGTCTTGAATTTTTCTATAAACCAGAGTATAATGCGGATATGACCGAAGTTCTTTCCCAGGATGAAATAGATCAGTTACTCACCGCAATAAACGCTGGAGATACTGAAACGGAAGATTTTAAACCTGTCGCGGAAGTTCCCCGAAGGGTTAAAATCTACGATTTTAAGCGTCCTGATAAATTTTCTAAAGAGCAGATTCGGACGGTTTCGATTATGCACGAGACCTTTGCCCGGCTCACGACCACAAGCCTTTCCGCCCAGCTCCGCAGTATGGTTCATGTCCATGTGGCTTCAGTGGATCAGCTCACCTATGAGGAATTTATCCGTTCCATTCCGACGCCGACTACCTTGGCAATTATCAATATGGACCCTCTCAAGGGGAACGCCATTTTGGAAATTGATCCTACCATATCCTTTTCCATCATTGACCGGCTGTTCGGCGGAACCGGCGAAGGCATCAAAGCCCAGCATGAGCTTACGGACATCGAATCCTCGGTTATGGAAGGGATCATTGTCCGTATTCTCGGGAATATGCGGGAGGCTTGGACCACGGTTATCGACCTCCGCCCCCGGCTGGGGCAGATCGATACGAACCCTCAGTTCGCCCAGATCGTGCCGCCTACAGAGATGGTGGTTCTCGTAACGCTGGAAACCCGAGTCGGCGAAGTAGAGGGAATGATGAATTTCTGCATCCCCTATCTGACCATCGAACCCATCATCGGGAAACTGTCCGCTCAGTTCTGGTATTCTTCGGTCCGCCGGGGAACGACCACAGAAAACTTGAATATACTCAAGGAAAAGCTCTCAAGCGTCGATGTTAATGTAGTAGCTGAAATAGGAAAAATCCCGGTAACGGTAGGAGAGGTGCTGTCCCTGCAAATCGGCGATGTAGTTTGCCTTTATAACACCCGAATTGGGGACCCCTATTCTCTTAATATCGGGAACAAACGCAAATTCCTGTGCAGACCCGGGGTCATCGGGAAAAAAATGGCCGTACAGATTACCAAAAAAATCGCGGATCTTGAACAAGCGGATCTTGAAGAGATTGTAACCGAAGGGGAGGAAACCGTATGAGCGAAGGCGCGCTTTCGCAAGCTGAAATTGATGCATTGCTGTCAGGAGGAGGCGGGGACAGTTCCGCCTCCGCAGGAGCAGGAGGTAATGAACATGAGCGCAAGATACTAGAAGCCTTTCTTGCTTCCTCAACGGATGGGGTGTCGGCAAACTTTTCTCAGTTGACGTCATTGACGGTTTCTATTAAGGGACCGGAAGTTTCTTTCACTAATCGGGACGCCCTGCTTGAGCATCTCCCCGATACGGTAACGGCGGTTAAGGCGGATTTCAATGCCGGTTTCCCCGGAGAACATCTGTTCCTCATGGGGGAGGAAACCGCTAAACGGCTTGCCGGCGCCATGAACAATGCGGAAGATATAAAAATGGACGAAATCGCCCTCTCGTCCATCGGAGAGATGATCTCCAATATGGTAGGCGCTCAAATCACCGCGCTAACCAATAAAACCGGCAATAAGTCTATCGCTTCGGTGCCGCCGGAGGCGACCAACGTGCCTAAAGCGGTGGTGGCTTTGCCGGGAACCGACTTCGCCTGCGCGGTCTATCAGCTTGATCTGGGAGACGGAAACGCACAGCAGTTCTGGGAAATCTTTGGTTCCAGCGTAGCTGGAGGTATTGCCAAAGCCCTTACGGAGAAACCTAAACCAGCGGTTCCTCCGAAAAACGGCGCGATGGGGGGTATGCCTATGGGAGGTACAGGAGGTAACACAATGGGATCGCCGACAAATGTGCAGTCAGTTCAGTTCCCGAATCTTATGCCCCATGCGACGCCTCAGGAGCAGGGGAATATCGGTCTTATCATGGACGTCTTCATGGAAATGACCGTGGAATTGGGACGCACCAAAAAGCTCATCAAGGAAATCCTCGGAATGGGCGAAGGTACGATCATTGAACTGGATAAACTGGCGGGTGAACCGGTAGATATTTTGGTTAATCATAAACTCATTGCAAAAGGTGAAGTGGTGGTTATTGACGAAAATTTCGGCGTCCGGGTTACGGAAATCGTTCCCCGGGCGGAAAGAATGAATGAGGTATAGATTACAATTAGGCGTATTGCTAACTATTGGTATTTTGTTATGGGAGAATATCGGCTTATTCGCCCAAACATTAGATCCCGAGTCTCAATCCGCTCCTCCGGCTGGAGAGGAAGCGATAGTATTACCTCGATCTTCAGAACGCGATATTCCTATCGGCGAAAGCAACGCGAATCAGAGACCAAGAACAGGGTCGTTTTTTACGGTCCTTCAGATGGTTCTTGTTCTCGCCCTTGCCGCGGCCGCGGTATATGGAGTGGTATTTTTCTTAAAACGCATCTCCAGAACGCCGGAACAGAAAGACCCTCACCTCAAGGTCCTTGCCGCCGCTCACTTGGGATCAAACCGGTTTGTCCATGTGGTATCGGTTGGTTCTAAAGCATGGCTTATAGGTGCCGGCGAAAGCGGAGTTTCGCTCATATCTGAAATAGCCGACTCCGAAGCCGTTGACGCTATGCTGTTAGACGCTTCCCGGAAAAACGCCGAAACCGAAAAACTGTCGGATTTTGCCCGGCTGTTGAGCCGCGTCAGCGGAAAAGAACTGCCGTCGGTTCAGCCGGATTTAAACGCAGAAAACGTCCGGAAACGCCGGGAACGGTTGCGAGGGCTGTGAAAAGATGCGTAAAATCCTAGGGCTGAGTATTGTATGCTTGTTTTGCATTGCCTGGCCGGTTCGAGGACAAACTACGGCTTTTCCTGACTTGTCCGTTCCGGGAACGATGGCTCTTCCTACTCCTCAAAATCCGGCGATTCCTTTTGTCGATTTAACCGTCAGAAACCCCGAATCAGGACAGGAAGTAGCCTTTTCTCTACAGCTTCTTCTTTTGCTTACGGTTTTGTCCCTTGCCCCGAGTATTTTCATACTAATGACCAGTTTTCTCAGAATATCTATCGTTTTGGACTTTGTGAAACGGGCCTTATCTCTTCAGCAAGTGCCGCCTAATCAAGTGCTGATGGGCATTTCGCTCTTTTTGACGATTTTTATCATGTGGCCTACCTTTCAAACGATCTATGACAACTCGTTTCGCCCCTTATCGGAAGGCAAAATTTCAGTCCAGCAGGCGTACAGTCAAGCCGAAGCCCCATTACGGCTTTTCATGTACACCCAGATGCAGGGAAACCCGGACAATATCCGGCTGTTTATGACCATGCGGGGACTCAACCGCCCGGAAACCCTAGCCGACGTACCCACATACGTGCTGATTCCGGCGTTTATCCTGAATGAATTAACTATAGCCTTCAAAATCGGCATCCTGCTGTTTATTCCGTTTATCGTAATTGACATGGTGGTAGCCAGCGCGCTTATGTCTATGGGGATGATCATGTTGCCTCCGGTTATGATTTCGATGCCCTTTAAGCTCATTCTCTTCATCTTAGTTGACGGATGGGGACTATTAACGAATCAGCTGATTCGCTCTTTTATTTAGGAGTACACGATGAGTATCGGCGAGATAACGAGCCTCCTTCGGGGAGGGATTTTTCAGGTACTGCTTCTAGCGGGTCCTATGCTTTTTGCGGCTCTTACCGTAGGGCTGGTGGTGGCAATCCTCCAAGCTACTACCTCTATTCAGGAGCAAACCCTCACCTTTGTCCCGAAGATTATCGCTATCTTAACGGTTCTTGCCTTGCTTGGCGGGTGGATGTTTAATTCTCTGGGGAATTATACCATACAGCTTTTTCAGATGATTCCTGATATGGCTCGGTAAGCGGAGACAGAATGATCGAAGAAATCTTAGGATATGGTCCGGCGTTTCTCCTTATTGCGGTCAGAGCGTTGGCGATGATCGAGACGGCTCCTCTCCTTTCCTCGGATGCGATTCCCCAAATGGCGAAGCTCGCTTTGGCGGGTTTCGCCGCGTATACGGCATTTCCTACGGCTCAGGCAAGCGGCTGGGATTTAGCTCCGTACGGACTTTCCTTCATCTTTTTAGCCATCGGCGAAGGGATTATCGGCGTTATTATCGGATTTTTCCTTACGATTATATTTTCAGCCTTTACCACCGCAGGACAATTCTTTTCCCTTCAGATGGGTTTCGGAGCTTCGGAAACCTTTGATCCGCTCTCGCAGATAGAAAATCCTCTTATGGGTCAGTACCTTAATCTTGTGGCTATGTTGGTTTTTCTTTCTATTGGCGGGTTTAGAGAGCTGTTTCTCGGCGGATTTTGGCGATCCCTCCAATCGATAAACATCGTGGATATGGTTGAATCCAGAGACGGAGTGATTGCTATGGTATTGGGCGGGCTTTCCCAGTTATTTCTGGATGCGATTACCATTTCCATGCCTATTTTGGGGACGCTTTTCCTTACTTCGCTCTCTACGGGTTTGATTTCTAAAGCCGCTCCTCAAATTAACATTCTTTCCGAAGGGTTTCCCATAAGCATTACGGTAGCGTTTATTCTTATTTTCGCGACTTTGCCCTTTATGGTTGACGCCTTCAGCCGGATAGTAGACGCCGGGTTCAGGAACATTGAGACCTTGTACATCAGCATCGGGGATACAATAGGAGAAACCCAATGAATCGGGAACCCCCATGGAAGGAGGAGAAGCCTTTTATCGACCTCCAGTGGTTTGCCGCCGAAGATGAAGGACGTACCGAAGAGCCGTCGGAATATAAGATTCGCAAGGCTCGTGAGGAAGAAGGGCGGGTTGCGAAAAGTCAGGAACTTATCGGCGCGCTGGGCTTGCTACTGCCGGCTTTGGTTATCCTCTTTCTGGCGCCTTCAATGTTGCGTACCTGTACGGAAATGGTGCGGTTTTTCCTAGTCCGGGTCCTTGATCTGGACCCAACCCATGACGGAACCGTCGCGGGAGTAGCCTTGCGCTATTACATACGACTTGCTCTGCCTATTGTTATCGTAGCCGTGATTGCCGCGCTTTTCTCAAATCTGGTTCAGGTGGGGGTTCTTTTTACGGTCAAACCGCTGATGCCGAACTTTTCCAAAATCGTTCCCCGTCTTGGACGGTATTTTCAGCGAATTTTTTCCCCGGAAGGGCTATTTAATTTTTTTAAATCTATTGTTAAAATGATAATAATAGGAGCCGTTGCGTTTTTTCTTATCCGTTCTAAGTTTGAAGTATTGGCGAATCTGCAAACCGCAACGTTATGGACCGGCTTAACCACGGTGGCGAATGTTGCTATTAGAATGATTATTATTACTGCGCTCCTGTTGCTGGTTCTGTCGATTCCTGATTATATGTTTCAGCGATGGCAGTATCGGGAATCTTTAAAGATGTCGGTAGAGGAAGTAAAGCGGGAACGAAAAGAACTCGATGGGGACCCTTTGATTAAGTCAAGACTGCGCCGGCGGATGCAGGAAATTATGACCAGAGATATGTTGCGGAATGTGCCGAAAGCGGACGTGGTTATTACTAATCCGACTCATTTAGCGATAGCTCTGGAATATCATCGGGAGAATATGTCCGCTCCTCAGGTTACAGCCAAAGGGGAAGATCAGACCGCCTTTATGATCCGCCGGATTGCGGAGCAGAACGGCGTGCCGATCATGGAAAATAAACCCTTAGCCCGGGCTTTATATCAGGAGACTCGAGTCGGAGACATCGTGCCGGTAGCGTACTGGGAAGTGGTAGCCCAGATATTAAGCAAGGTAATGGGCATTAATGAAAACCGCCGGAGAACGCAACAGCATATATAAGGAGTAAGGATGGCTGACGCAGTACGAGCTAACAATACTAAGTCTCTCATAGGGGACCCCAGGGATATTTTCATCGCCCTTGGGGTGATACTGACGGTGGTATTGATCGTCATCCCCCTTCCTACGATACTATTAGATACCTTCATGGCTCTAAATCTGGTTTTGGCGCTTCTTATTCTCCTGATTGTGCTGTATACCCAAAAGGCTACGGATTTTAGCCTTTTCCCTACGGTCCTGTTAGTCGTTACGGTGTTTGGGCTTGCCTTGAACATCTGTTCCACTCGGCTCATTTTGACCCAAGGCGCGGCTTTTGACGGACGGATGATCCGGGCGTTTGCTACCTTTGTAGTCGGCTCCGGCGGTACTGAAGGTTTGGTAGTAGGGTTTGTTATTTTCATCGTGATTATTGCGGTCCAGGTGGTGGTTATCACGAAAGGCGCGACCAGAGTATCCGAAGTAGCCGCTCGGTTTACGCTGGACGCCTTGCCGGGAAAGCAGATGGCGATTGAGGCGGAGCTGAATTCTCAGTCCATAACCGAAGAAGAAGCCCGGCGCAGAAAGCAGGAACTTCAGCAGGAAGTTGATTTTTATGGGGCTATGGACGGAGCCAGCAAGTTTATATCCGGCAATGTCAAGGTAGGCATTTTTATTACGGTTCTCAACGCCTTAGGAGGCGTTATTATCGGGAGCCTTATGCACGGAGAGCCGTTGCTTCAAGCGGTAGGCACGTATGTGTCCTTTACCATTGGAGACGGCTTGCTCTCTCAGTTTCCCGCGTTGCTGGTATCGACGGCGATGGGTATTGTTGTTACCCGTTCAGCTTCTCCCGGTTCTATCGGGGAGGCGGTTTCCGTTCAATTCACGAGAGACGCCCGTATCTACTGGATTTGCGCGGTGGTGCTGTTTGGTTTTGCCCTGCTTCCGGGATTTCCCTGGTATGTGCTTATTCCTATGGGTATTCTTATCGGGTTTTACGCCTACACTATCAGCATGAAACAGCGGAAAAAAGCCCAGTTCGACGCTATGATGGCGAAATCCGCGGAAAAAAAGCCTAAAGACGAAAACGGAGAAATGTCGCCGGTGGTGCCGCTGGATACCCTGTCTCTTGAGCTGGGTTACGGGCTTATTCCGCTGGTTGACAAAGATAAAGGCGCGGAACTGCTGGAGCGAGTTCAGGGCATCCGCCGGCAGTCGGCGTTGGAATTAGGACTGGTGATACCTAAAATCAGAATCATTGACAATATGCTTTTAGAGCCTGCGGAGTATTGCTTCAAAATTCGGGGCGTTGAATCCGGACGAGGCAGTATCCGCTTAGGGTATTATCTCTGCATAAATCCCGGAACGGTCCGGGAAGAGCTTCCGGGAGAGAAAACCAAAGACCCAACCTTCGGACTGCCGGCAATCTGGATCAGCGAAGACAAACGGGACGAAGCGGAGCGCGCCGGATATACCGTGGTGGACCCGCCTAGCATTATTGCTACGCACCTGACGGAGATCATCAAAAGTCACGCCTCCGAAATACTGGGCAGACAGGAAACTCAAGCCATTCTTGATACCTTGCGGAAAGAATACCCCGCTCTGGTGGAAGAAGCCCAAAGCCAGAAAGCCTTGAGTCTTGGAGAAATACAGAAAGTTTTGCAAGGCTTGCTTAAAGAGCAGGTATCTATCCGCAACATGGTAACTATTTTGGAGGCTTTGGCGGATTTTGCTCCTATTACGAGGGATGTCCGGTTTCTTACGGAAAAAGCCCGGCAAGCGTTGGGACGGCAGATTTGTTTCCGGTATGCTGACGAAAATCACATACTCCGCGTATTGACGATTGATCCGGCTCTGGAACAGAAGATTATCGAAAGCCGGGTAGAAACCGGCTCTGGAGGCGTCATAGCCGCTCTGGACCCAGCGGTACAGAATGCTTGGATAAGCAGTCTTGCCCGCTCGGTGGCGGCGGTACAGGAACGCGGCTGGTTTCCCATTATCGTATGTTCCGAATCCGCCCGGTATCTGGTGAAGATTTCCGCGGATCGGGAACTGCCTGAATTGGCTGTCCTCTCAGTGCCGGAAATTACATCCGACGTTACCTTGGAGGCAGTAGGTGTGATAAGGCTGGATCATTAGGAGGAAGCAATGGAAGTTTTTGTAGAACAAGCCTTAACCTATACCGAATGTCTCAATAAAATCCGCATGAAGTATGGAGACCGGATAACGATAATGCACTATAAAAACATTCGGATGGGCGGATTTTTAGGGCTTTTCGCAAAAGACGGCGTCGAAATTACTTTCTTCGCTCCGAATGCGGTCCTGAAACCGGGCGCATTTCAGGGAGGACCTTTTCCGCAAGTCCAAAATTCTCCGGGGCAGACCGACCATTCCCGGAAGACGTCCCTGAATTTTGAGGAAGAAAAGAAAAAAATCCTTGACGCTAACTCCAGCAAAGGGGAAAGCATCGCTTTACAGCAGGTTTTGAAAGAAGTCAAAGAGCTGAAACAGCAAATTTCCGCTACCGCCTCCGCGGGGCAAACTGAAAAACACAGTACCATCAGCCGAATTGAAGAAATTTTAGATATTAATGATTTTTCGCCTATTTTTAGTCAGACTATTTTGGATCGGATTAAAAAAGAATTTTCCCTAGACGGACTTAATGATTATACGGCGGTGCAGGATACGGTCCTTGAATGGATCGGAGAGAGTATTACGGTTTATAAAGAAGAAAAATTTCAGCGTCTCCCTCGGATTATGGTACTGGTTGGTCCTACCGGCGTAGGCAAGACCACGACGATTGCTAAATTAGCGGCTATCTACGGGCTTGGGAATTTCGGGCGGCGGCCGATTTCGGTGCGGATGATCACCATCGACGCCTTTAGGATCGGCGCGCGGGATCAGATTGAAGCCTACGGGAATATCATGGCTCTGCCGGTTTCGTATGTGGAAGACTACGACGATCTCAAAAAGACTATAGCTCAGTATTCGGAAGGCACCGATTTATTCCTCATTGATACTATCGGGAAAAGCCCTCGGGATTCCCGGGACTTAGGGGAGATGAAACAGCTTCTTGACGCCTGCGGTTCTCAGGCGGAGCTGTATCTTGCGGTGGCGGCAACCACCAAATTAAGCGATCTCAAGGAAATTATCCGGCAGTTTGAGCCGTTTAATTATCGGTCCGTAATCGTTACGAAACTGGATGAAACCATACGGGTAGGAAACGTAATCAGCGCGCTTTCGGATTTGGGAAAATCCGTTTCCTATATCACCTATGGTCAGAAGGTTCCTAGTAATATACAGAAAGCTACAATAGTTCGGTTTCTCATCAATCTCGAAGGGTTTCAGGTGAATAGGGCGAAAATCGAAGCCCGGTTCCCCACCGATGAAGCTGAACAAATACAATGGAGATAGGTAATGGAAGACCAGGCTGAAAAATTACGAGAGTATATGCGTAATAAAAAAAATAGCTCCCCGGAACCGCTGTTGGCTAAAGCAAAGGAGCCTAAGAAAGCTCGGATCATTACTATTACCAGCGGTAAAGGCGGGGTGGGAAAAACGAATATATCCGTAAATATGGCCCTGGCTTATGCTCGGCTTGGGAAAAAAGTAGTGGTTATGGACGCGGATTTGGGACTTGCCAATGTGAATGTACTGCTGAGTATTATCCCTAAATTTACCCTGTTCCATGTGATGCGTAAACAGAAAACCATGAAGGAAATTCTGGTAGAAACTGAATACGGCATTTCCATTATTTCCGGGGCTTCAGGACTTTCCAAAATAGCCAACCTCACCGAGGACGAGCGGCAGAATTTCATCAACGAGCTGGATTCGCTTTCAGAGGCGGATATTATCATTATTGATACCAGCGCGGGAGTGTCCAGCAATGTCCTTGATTTCATCGTCGCCGCGGACGACGCGGTGATCATCACCACCCCTGAGCCGACAGCCATTACCGACGCCTACGGCATTATCAAGATAATCGCCACAGAGCATGACGGACTCAACATGGGACTGAAACTGGTGGTCAACCGAGTGAAAAGCGTGGTAGAAGCGAAAAAAGTCGCCGACCGTATGACCAACATCGCCGGTCAGTTTTTGAATCTCAAGGTCGATTATTTGGGGTTTATTTACGACGACGCGGTGGTGTCCCAAGGCGTCCTGCGGCAGAAGCCCTTCATGGTTATAGACCCCAAGAGCAAGGCGTCCCTGTGTGTACAGCACATTGTGGACCGTATGGAAAAGACCGAAGTCCTCCGGGAAAGCGGCGGGTTCGCCGCCATGATCCGGCGGCTGTTCGGACGGGCATAACCGGCAAATACGAGAGGCTAAGGGAATGTTTAACCTAAAAGTAAGCGGTATTGCGGCGGGGATTGCGTTTATTCTATCTCTGCTGATAGGCGTTATAACCGGAGGCAGTTTTCTTGCGATTCTCTTTCGAGCGTTTTTGTGCGGATTCTCCTTTTTTGCGTTAACCGCGGGAGGGTATATCCTTATCAGCCGGTTTCTGCCTGAACTGCTTCATCTTGGGCAGGACGACGAGGAAACCGACGAGCCGGGTTCTCATGTGGATATTTCGGTAGAAGATGAGGAAGCCTCCGAAGAAGACGCCGTCGAAGAAACCTTTGCGGTCGCGAAAAACGCTGAAGACGATAAAGATAAGGCTTTTAAAGAGGCTGTTACAGCGGCGCTCAATCCTCATGAAGATCCCCATGAAACTCCGCCGGAAGAGACGGCGGGTCTGGATCAGCATAACGAAAACGGCTATAGTAAAGAAGAAGAGACAGCCGAATCTCCGAATGTCGGTTCCGGGACGTCCCGGGAAACGGCTAAACCGGAGGCTCCGGGGGCGGCGTCCCCGGAAACCGGTTCAGCGTCGCCGCCTGAAAATCAGAAGCCCCCAAAGGAGCTGGACCCCTGGGAGGAGATTACGCCTTTGTCAGCCGAGAACGAAGGTAAACCCAAAATTGCTGTGTCCGGAAAGACGCAGAATAGCGCTAGTCAGATGCAGGGGAAAAAAAATGAGATGGACCCGAAAAAATTGGATCCGAAACAAATGGCATCTACTATACAAACCATGTTAAGACAAGAGTAAGAGGATATAAGGTATGGGGAATGTCCCCCTAGAACAAAGAACAGAAGATGAACTGTGGGTGGAATACCGCCAAAACAGAGATTCAAAGATTCGGGAAACCTTTATAAAGCAATACGCCCCTTTAGTGAAGTATGTGGCCGGAAAAGTCGCAATCGGTATGCCCCATAACGTCGAGTTCGACGATCTCGTGGGATACGGCGTATTCGGACTCTTAGACGCTATTGATAAATTTGATCCTGAAAAAGGGGTTAAATTTAAAACTTATGCGGTTACGCGGATTCGGGGGGCTATCTTTGACGAACTGCGGTCTATAGACTGGGTTCCCCGGTCGGTCCGGCAGAAGACCAGAGAAGTTGAGGAAGCTATCGGCGCGCTGGAAGCTCAACTGGGCAGAACCGCTACGGATCAGGAAATCGCCGGCAGTTTAGGCATGGACGAAGACGAATATGTAAAAACCATGATGAAAATATCCGGGACCTCTATACTTTCCCTTAATGACGTGTGGTTTTCAGGCGATGAAAATGATAAGGTCTCGATAGGAGACAGCATTGAGTCTCCTATCAGCCTGAATCCTGACGTTATCGTAGAAAAAGATGAAATCCGCCGAGTCATCGTAGAGCATATCAGCGAACTGCCGGATAAAGAAAAGAAGATTTTGGTGCTGTATTATTATGAG
>JAIRPH010000143.1 GCA_031257135.1 Spirochaetaceae bacterium | reverse complement strand
GTTTCCACGTTGATCGCCTTAATCCTGAACCGGTACATATCCCCAAGATTAGTCAGCGACCCGGACACAATCGCCTGCGCGCCCAACTGCTTCCCAATCGCCTGCGCTGAATCATCGCTCACATCCCCGGAAAGCTGTAATTGCATCTCCTTGCGGATCAGATCGAGACTCCGCCGCTCGATAATCGTAACTTTGTTGTTCATTACCAACGCGCCGGACAACTCTTCGATGACGTAATCGGAAAAGACCTCCGACGTTGACGAAAAGTTCAGTACCGCCACCTTTGACCCTTGAACTAATCTCGATTCAACCATTTTCGCGGCTTGCGAAATAATCTCGTTTAAGGTCAGGACTTGCGCCGGGAGATTCCCCGTAAGCGACGCCAAACCAACCGCCATACAAAGACTAACAATGTTTCTTTTCATAGTATCTCCTAAAAATAAGGTATCTGACACCAAGCGAGCATGAAACGGGCGCGAGCGCAGAGTGAAACGCGCTCGCTCCCGCCGGATTGGGGGAAATTTTTTCTAAATTTTCTAAATTTTGTAAAAACGGGAAAGTTTTTTTGAATTCGAGCTTTAGGTACTTGACAAGGTTTGTGCGGTCTGGTAGAATATTTTGACGGGACAGCGAGGTCTGCCCCAAAGCCGCCGCTAAGAGAAAAAACTTTTTCCGCTACAGGTATATCCTTCAGCATAACCAACTAAATATATACCGAACAAAATTTTTTTGTCAAGACCTCAACATTTTTTGCGTTTTTTTAAGTGTCTGACACCATCCCAAGACGCCAAAGCCCGCAAACCGCAAAGAGGGTCCCTGAAAAACTTGCACCGGCGCAAGTTTTAAAGCAAGTCCGAATGGGTACCGGTTCTTGAGAAGTATATCATTTCGTTAATTGGATCAATATCATAGATTATTATCCAATCGCCTTCGATATGGCATTCCCAAAAACCTTCTAAATTGCCGTGTAAGATGTGTTCACGGCAGTGTTTCGGCAAAGGTTCCTCAAAAATAATAAGCGTCATAATATCATAGAGCTTATCCATATTTTTTCGGCGTTTTTCCATAAGATCGAGGTCTTTTTTAAATCGATTGCTGAAAGTAAAATCAAGCACTATTACACACCTAATTCTTCCCGCAGTTCTTCAATGCTGTGATACCTTTTGAACGGTATTTTTCCAGCGCGCATCGCCCGGCATTCCTCAGCCGCGGCTATGGTTTCGGCGTTAAATTTTGGATTTTTGCCGCAGATAGGGCATTCCCAATCCGCGTCCATTTCAATTTCTTCTCTTACCGCTTCGGTTATAGGCATTTTTTTCTCCTGATTTTTTTACTTTATACGCAATTTCAAAAAAATGCAATTAGGCGTGGGGAAGTTGACTATCCGTAATAGAATCCTTCTTCTTGTAAAAAACGCGGCATTCCGCTAGACTGGATACATGGGTTCCGCAAAAAAAAGGATAGGACTGACGCTTGCGTCGATACATACTGGGGCGGCCCAAAATGTATGGTCTAGTTTTGCGAAAATCGCGCAGTCTGAGGGAGTAACTTTCTTTATTTTTCCCGGAGGCAGACTAAACGCCCGGACAGATTCGGAATATTTGCGTAATTCGGTCTATGCTTTGGCGAATCAGGAAAATCTTGACGGGCTTATCAGCTGGAGTTCGACAATCCGGTATACTGAATCTCAAGAGGAATTCGAGCATTTCCACAAGGGTTTTGAGCCTCTGCCGTATGTTACCTTAGCGTACAAGGTACCCGGTCATCCGTGTGTGCAGTTTGACGCGTATAACGGCATGAAATCCTTAGCCGCTCATTTCATTACGGTTCATAACGCCCGATATATCGCCTTTTTGCGGGGACCGGCGTTTCATCAGTCCGCGGCGGCGCGGTTCAGCGGGTATCAAGACGCGCTCAAGGAAGCGGGACTTCAGGAGGAACCCGCGCTCATAACTGATCCCTTTAACTGGAACATGGGCGAAGCCGCGGCGGCGCAACTCTTTGAAAAACGCGGACTCATACCGGGCAGGGATTTCGATACGCTCATCGGGTCCAGCGATATGATGGTAGTCAGCGGGGCGCGTTATTTTCATAAAAAGGGCTATTACATTCCCCGGGATTACCATGTAGGAGGATTTAACAATTCCGGGGAAAGCCGGATTCTTGAAAGCCCGCTGTCAACCGTCCATATGCCCTATGCCGAGCTGTGCGGCGAATCGTTCAGAATCATGCTGAAACTCCTCGGAAAGAAAAAAAAAGCGGAAATTGCGGATGTAAGCCTGCCTTCGGAGATTATCATCCGGGAATCCTGCGGGTGCCGGCGGACTCCCTATACCGACATGAAACCTTCAGGGCTTCACGCCCGCTTAGAGGAGTCAATGAAGGCTCTGCTCGCCATGACCGCGGAAACCGTACCCTTACATTCAGTCCGGCTGAATCCCGCCAGAATGAAAACGCTGGCTTATCCGATACTCCGGGCGTTTTTTTATGAGCCTAAAGAACGGTTTTTTCAGGTATTTGAAAAAGGACTGGCGAGGTTTTTTACCGCCGGTTATGACCCGGAATCGCTCATCGGGCTGTTTGAGCGGATGTTTGCCTCCGGTTTAATCCCGGCGGATAAAATCTTATGGGCTTCCTCGGTGTACGGCGCGGTGTTTCGGATTCAGGAACGGCTTGTTATCAAGGCGCGGTATGCCGCGGAAAAATGGAACACCGCCCTGAATTCGCTCAAGTGCGAACTTCTCGGCACCCGGGATCGGAACGCGCTGGTAGAGAGTCTCGCCCGGTATCTGCCGGACATCGGGATTACCACCGGAGCCATTGTGCTGTTTGAGGACGAGAAAATCTCGATTTGGGTCGGCGGTTTTTCTCCCGCCGGGATTAGTCCGGTCAGAGGACAGCGGTTTCCTGCCAGATTGCTGACGCCGGAGGGCTTGAAAGACCGATACGCCAACGGGATTTTTATGGTTCAGCCCTTGTTCATTGAAAATCAGTCGTTGGGGTATTTCATTCACAACGTACCCTTTCGAGAGGGCTTAATTTTTGAAGAGCTTCGGTCCGCCGTAAGCTACGCGCTCAAAGGCATCGCCCTGATGAACGAGGTAATTCGGACCAAGCAGATCGCGGAACAGGCGGAGCGGGGGAAAACGGAGTTTCTTCTCATGCTGGAAAACGAACTCTACGATCCTCTTGCGGGTCTGCTGGAAAAAGCCGAGGCTCTTGAGAAGAATCTGCCGGCTCGTCCGGAGGATTTGCAGGATTTAAAGTCCTTTATCGCTGTCCGCAACGCGGAAGCGGGAAGTCTGATTGACCTAACCCTGTCCCGGCTTGATGAATTATCAATACACAAGCGGCTGTTCGATCCCGAAGAATTACTCCCGGGCATTGGGTCGTTTCCTCTGCTGACCGGCGATGTTTCCCGGCTGTCTCAGTGTTTTTCTCTTATCCGGGACGTGTACACTGGGGAGGTTTCCGTTTTTCTTCGGCATGAAGGCTTGATGGTTCATATAGCCAAAGGCGGAACGGAACGGAAAGAGAAAAAGCGCGCGCTTCTTTTGGCTGAACGGATTGTACTGCTTCACGGAGGAACCTGTAACTGGGAGGATGCTCATTGCGCGATTACCCTTCCGTGGACGACTCTTACCGGGCTTGAGCCTGCGCGTCAGCCCGGAAGCCCGGGGGATCATGTATTAGTCTTGTCTGATCCGTCGCTTAGACCGGCGAATTTTTTCAATTTGAAGACTGTGCAGGACGTGGAACAAGCCGCGGAACTGCCGGGCAGGACGGCTTATATTTTCTGGGATGCCGGCGCCGCGTCTACCGGAGATTTAGTGCGGGTTTCGGCTTTGCGCCGCCGGTCGGAACTGCTTACTGTTCCGTTTTTATGCTACCGGCGGGACGCTTCGTTTTCCGGCAAGACCCTGATTGATGCGGTTGAACGCGCAATTACCTCGCCCAAGCGCGGGGTTGTATTGTTTGTGAACGTTCCTGAAACGCTCAGGCGCGCGTGGTCTCAGGCTGAGATTGAGGGTATTCACATCGCTTCTATGGGTTTATTCAATGAGACGGTATCCGAAATCCTTCCGGCTCTGATTGTTTTGAACGGTCTCAGCGCGGATACGGTGGAGCAGGTGCGGCGGCATCCGCTGACCGTAACCGCGCCGATTGTGGCGGTAAGCGACCGGATTCAATCCGCCGCGGAGGTGGTGTCTATCAGCCGGTATTCTCGGGTATTGCTGTGTCACAGCGCGGTTGCGGAGTCTTCTGAATTTACGGACCGGATTACTGCGCTTATCGGAGGCGACGAGATTCTGCCGCCTCATACGGGGGCGTTGGTGAAAAAGACTCTGCTCTATTTTGACGGTCATGCTGAATTTCATATTTCCCGGTGGAAACTTGCCGAATCGGTGCATATCAGCGAGGACTATCTCACCCGAATTTTCCACCGGGAGATGGGGCTTTCTCTGTGGGATTATCTGAATCGGTACCGGGTGTTTTTCGCCGCTAATCTTCTCCGTAAAACCGACGACACGATTCAGGAAATTGCGCTCCGTTCAGGCTTTCAGGATCAGGCTTATTTTTGTCGGGTGTTCAAAAAAATCTACGGCTTCCCTCCGGGAAAACTGCGGAAACGGTAGGAAGGATGTATACCTTAGCGGCTGATCGACTCTTTATTATCCCTTTATCTCGTAAACAAATAAGAGAAGGAAATATCGGTCATTTTGATAGAGGATGAAAAAACCAGACTGCTTTATTTTTCAATATTTGATAATGAAAGGGTGATGGACAAGTCCCTAGTCCAGAGTAGAGTCCGATACCGGGGTGGAGCATCTCGATTTCTCTCTTCAGCTACTGCCTCTGCGTTTGCATCCGCTTGTAGCGTAGATGTCAAGCCAATCGGCTTTTGTCGTCGGGGCGACTCGGCTTTCGTCAAGAGGGGGCGTATCATGTTCAGGCTAAAAGCCGGAAAAAGCGTCGGGGTTAGGGTTTTTCTTGATCGGTTTCTTTTTTGCGGTACTGCTCCCGCAAGGCGTGGTACACCACAAAAGCGATAAACAAGAGCATGATTGCCGCAAATATCAGCAGGGGCAGAGGATCGGCTTTTTTTACCGGGATCACTTCCCGGTCGGGGATGAAGTCAATGTTCGGACCCTCAACCGCCACAACTCCCGGCTCGGCGAAAAGGATAAACAAACAGACCACCACAGACAGCCCAATGAGAATAAGCGCCATAATCGCCGCCCAGCGTACCAGCAAACCGGATTTCTTGGAAACCGCAAAATATACGATAAGCGCAAATAATCCCGCGGGAATTATCAGCAATGGTATCGGCAAAATCATCGAAATCAGCCGCAACTCCTCCAGCGTTGGCAGGGGAAGAAGCGGTATATCCTCCTCGTTCTAAAGTAGCCCGTCTGTCCGAGTTGTCAAGCGTCTTCCCGCTTTGTCATTAGGTTGCGGCGGCGCGATTCCCGCCTTAGGTATTCTATCGGCGACCTATCAGAATTTATTATAAGTCCGCACATAAACAATGATCAAGCTGAACTATGAGACCATCAGCCTGAACTATGAGACCATCCTAGCCGGTTATTTCTCTGGGAAACGGCTGGCGGAGGTTTCTTTAAACAGAGCTTCCGCGCCCTGAGAAAAGCGGATAGCCGTATCTGCGAATATAAAAACCGCGTCCGCCGTACCGAGAGACTCGACTAACGCTTTGCCCTGTTCATAGCCCAGCGCAAAAACCGCGGTCGAAAGCGCGTCGGCGTCAACCGAAGCGTCGGCTATGATCGTTACCGACAGAAGTCCGTTGTGTACCGGATACCCGTCGGCGGTAGATAAAATATGATGATACCGGACGCCGTCAATCTCCGCGTATCGTTCATACACTCCAGAGGTTACGACGCTCTTATTGCTGACCTCCAGAATTCCGATATACGAGCCTCGACCGCCTAAAGGATGCTGTACGCCGATTCGCCACGGGCTTTTCGGGCTTGCTTTTTCGCCGTAGGCAAAGATATTGCCGCCGAAATCGATGATCCCTCTGGGGATTCCAGCTTGTTTGATAATCTTGATCGCTTCGTCGGCCGCGTAGCCTTTCGCAATCGCGCCCAAGTCCAGAGCCATACCGATTCGCCTCAAAAACACGGTTTCTGCTTCCCGGTTTATAATCACATCCCGCCAATCAATCAGAGCTAAGGCTTCCTGAATGGCTTCAGCAGAGGGCAGACGAGGATGCTCTGAGGTTATATCCCAAAGTTTTACCAGCGGTCCCACCGTAGGATCAAACGCGCCTCCGCTCAATTCCGCATAATACCGGGACCTTTCCAAGAGCGTAATCACTTCCTGATGAACCGGCACCGGTTCAATCCCGGCGTTCCGGTTAATTCTGGCTATATCAGTATCAGGTATGACGACGCTCATGCGGTTTTCAATCTCCCGTACTCGTGAAAAAACCGCGTTGTATATCTTCGCTGAACCATAGTGATAGAGCTGGACAGTGCAAACGGTTCCCAGTACGAATTCAGTTTGTATTGGAATCTCTTTAGCGCAACCGGTAATCAGCGGCAGGATAAGTAAAACACTCATTTTCATAACGTTACTCCTAAAAAACAGGACGAAGTACCCGAAAACCGAGATCCCGATAGCGGCTGACAGGGTTTCCGAGACTCCGATAGGTTGAACGCGCCTGATGCCCCGCGCTATTCCAGCTTCCGCCGCGGGTTACTCGGTCTCCGCCTGAAACAGGACCGGTAGGATTCTGCTGGTTTCCGGCTTGATACGGACCATACCAGTCCCAACACCACTCCCAAACGTTGCCGGACATATCGTAAAGACCGAGGCTGTTAGGAAGTTTTCCGGCGACCTTATGACTCTGCCCACCGCTGTTGCCCCTGAACCAAGCGAAATTATCGACGCCGCCGCCGCCGGCATAGTCAAAGGTCAAGGCATCCAAACTTCCTCCCCGAGCCGCGTATTCCCATTCGGCTTCGGTAGGCAGGCGGTACCCGTTAGCCGTAAAATTACAGACAATATGATTAATCGTTCCGCTGTATACCGGCGTCAGCCCTTCGCGGACGCTCAAAGCGTTGCAATACGCTATAGCGTCATACCAACTGACATTCTCTACGGGCAAATCTTCGCCTTTATTGCGGCTTGGGTTGCTTCCTATAACGGCTTCGTATTCCTTTTGCGTAACCGGCGTTTTGCCTAGAAAAAAACCGCTTACCTGTACGGTATGCGCCGGCGTTTCATCCGGGTCGCCGCCGGAGCTTCCCATTTGGAAACTGCCGCCGGCTATCCATACCAGATTATCGGGAATCTGGTCCGCCGCGGACGCCTTCGGTACGCCCGCAAGCTGAGACGCCAGCTCCGGGATGAACCGGAAACCGTCGGTTATCGTCCGGTATTCTATCTGCGCGCCCGTCCGAAGCCCAAGATTATCCGCATCAAGAATCTGAGTAAGAAAGAGCGCGGGATTTTTCCCAATGCGTATCACATCCACGGTTAAAACGCATTGGACGTCGAGGGCTTTTCCTACGGCTTCGATAATTGCCGGCTCTGACGCCGCAGTATACGGGGTTTCCGCTAATATCGCTTCAACGGTTTTTGTCCGGGGAACAAGCGTATAGGTTTTAGTATTAGCCAAATCAATGGTCAATAATTGTACCAATACGGCTATATCCTCCGGATCGGCGATGTTTTCCGGTATCGTAAAGGGGAGGATTCCCAGAGCCGGAGCGGAAGAAGGCGTCCCTCGAAGCGTTTCAAGAAGCCGCTTCGCCATTCCTGACAACAAAAGGGAAATCTCTTTCCGGTTCTGAAACTCCCGGTACATCCCTGCCGCCTGCTGGAAACGCGCTACGTTGACTACGCTCATCAAGATAATATTCCGGTCTCCCAAGGTCTTAATGTGTCCGGTTATCACCAAATCGGCTTGGTTCTGTCTGCCTATTGCGGCTATGGTATCGGTATCCAGCAGTCCTGACCGCAGTATCTCATGATCTAGAACCGCGCCGCTGACCGCGGAAAGACGGGGTATGACCGTACAGGCTTCCCGCAGAGTCCGATCCGCGGACAAAAGCAAGGCTAGATTTTCGCCTTCCGACGGAGTCGTTCCGGTAAAAGGCAGTACCATAAGTTTCGGGAGAGAAGACGGCGGCTTCGCTCCCGGGCTTGAACCTGAGCCGCCGCTTGCGGGCTGATTCGTACCGCTGGCTGTATCCGGCTTCGGCTCTTGTTTCTCCGGCTGAGTCTCTTGGGGAGCATCGCTGATTCCTTCTTTCTGGCTCTCGGCTTTGCCTGCCCCGTACAGCAGAGCGCACAATAGTAATCCTAAAACGAGCAACCCGATTTTCTTCATATATCTACTTTAAAACGCAATGCCTGCCGGGTCAAGGCGGGCGCGGGCGGAGAATAGTTTTAAAACGCCTCGTTTTAGACAAACGCCGCCAAACGAGGCAAGGAAGGAGCCTAGCTAGTCAATAATTTCCATCAATCTGCCACAGCAAAGCGGAATTTCTTGACCTTTTTTTACTTCTATGGTTTTGTTGCATATATTGCAATAAACCGTACAATCCTCTTCCGCGATAACCGGGGCATATTTTTTAGTTTCCATGAATCTCTCCTTAGCTTGCAGACTATAGCCGCTTTTGCGATTCCGTCTAGCAGTCTCTTCCGATTCTTTGAGGTATCTTTTATCAAATCGACCTACTCGTTTAGTCGGCTTTTGCGGTTTTCATGCGGATAAATACCGCCGCTTTTACCAGCAATAGCGCGGTAAGAAATACGCGAAGATGCAGTGAATCTGTCAAAATAATAACCGGTACGATAA
>JAIRPH010000136.1 GCA_031257135.1 Spirochaetaceae bacterium | reverse complement strand
AGGCGAACCTGCTGTTTTTCCAAGAAGCTCTTCAATCATTGGAAAGCCTTCAATATGGCTTTCCACTACCTCAATTATGGTTTCGTTTAATGCCTATCATACTTTCTGGATCACCTCCTGATTTTCTTGCTTTTCCGCCCGATAATTACTTGTGTTTTTATAGTATGCCGCTTCTTTTTGCCGGAATACCATTCTTTTTGATTTTTTGGGGGGGTTATGGGGCTTTCGGTTACATCCGCCATGATGTAATCTATAGACGGCGCTTCGCCTCTGAGAACCCGTTTTCCGGGAAGTTTGAAGGTTTTGTCTTTCGCCGAAGTGTCTTCGACCCATTGTATGGTTTCACAGATTCTGCTTTTAGCGATGCCATAATCGGCGGCGATGCTTTCCATGGTCCTATATTCCCTTAGGTATTTCAAGGTTGCCGTTAATTTTTCTGCGGCCGTCAATTTTGGGGGTCTGCCGCCTGCTTTATGAAGTTTGGCAAACTCTTTTTGGAGTATGTTTTTCATTTTCTCAAAGGTTTCAGGTTTTACTCCGTACAGCCGTTTGAATACCGCATCCTTGGCTTCCTGCGCCTGTTTCTCCTTTCCCATTCCCATTTTAGAATATGAAAAGTATATGATAAAATATTGGAATAGTACAAAAACCGCTAAAAAACCAGAAATATTATTTCAAGGAACATTAAAACTGAGTTTATAAAATTATTATAAGTGCGGTCACTGCGCGTAACAGATTGCAGGAAAAGTCAATTTTAACAGTGTTACTATTATCCGCGTCTGTTATAATTAATTGTTTTGCTGTTATTTCTTACCACTCCGGACTGGTTGCAGTTAATCCGTCCTCCAGTAGCCCTCTATGCCGCCCGTTTCGCAGATTTCTCCCGCATTGCCATTGTACATTTCTCTATGTTGTGTACCACGCAGTACAGTTTCCACTGGATATCCGCCTTCTTTTTCCCATGTAGCGTAAACCGGTTCATCTCCTCGCAGTATTCTACGTCGCTGAAACACGGTTCTATGATTTGCATCCGCTACAAATACCGTTTCCGGTACGCCGATTTGCCTATCCGCTCACGCATCTTTTGTGGCAGTTTTTTTTCATACTTCGGTTTCGGCATATACAGCGTCCGGTAGTTCTTTTTTCGGCTCCTGATACAGTGTTCTTTACACGGACAGATCGGTCTTTCGAGCGGTTCTCATATTTCCTTCCCTCATTCTGGTTCAGTTTCACTTCCCACCTGAACACCAGTTTTTCCCCATTCGGGCAGATGTAATAACCCCCACTCTTCCGGTACTTGAAATGCCGCGTGTCAAACTTTTCTTTCCCGCTTCGCCGCTTTCCGCAGACGTTGGCGTTTCTTCTTCATCTCGCTCCATTCCTTCGCCGCGTTCAACGGCAGTCGGCAACTGTCTATCGCAAACATTTTCCCTCCAAGCAGTCTCATCTCATAGCATATCAGCAGTACTTCGCCGAATACCGTTTCTACCTCCAATCCCATCGTGGACACAAAGTTCGATAGGGTCATGAAATGTGGTTCCGTGTTTCCCGATAACGTTTTTACTATGATATGGTTTTGGCGCATTGCCGCTATTTTGCGGGAACTGATAACGCCGATGGAATAGCAGTACTGATTTTGAGTAGCGCCGCCGGATTGACGGCCGGCGCGCCGGTGAGGTCGTTGGCGTACCGAGCGTCAAAGTCGTTGAGGTCTATATTGCCGATGAGGCAGGCAAGCGTATGCTCGAAGACGCCGTCTACCAATTGCTCGGGGAGCGATACCGTGAGAAACAGTCCCTGCTCTCTTTCCGTTTGTTTGTATTTCGCCATGATACCGCATTATATATTATGTTATGCGCCATTGTCTGCTTTTTCTACAGCCTCAACAGGATTGTATATGCTTCGCCGCCTGTGGGCGGATAGGGCTACGAAAAATCGCAGTCGGGCTAACCCTTTACCACAGGCGCAAGTACCACCGGCGCAAGCGTGCGGTTTTCTTCAATGCTTTAATAGCGCGTATCCTTCATGCTAAGTATTTTAATTGGGTTTTAGTATTTATCAAGATGTTTCTGTTAATTTTCAAGAAATACTGTTTAAAATCAGTTGCCAAAGAAAAAGGGCGTATGATATAATAAGACATCTGATAACTTATATCTAAGTTAGGGGGGAGAACCATGCTTCATTTTTCAGCAGTGCTGATGTGCGCGATTGTTGCGCTTGTATTGATGATAGTCCGATTCAAGGTTCATCCGGTTATGGCGTTATTCATCGCCGGATTGGGAGCGGGCATTGCGTATGGGTACGGGGTCGCCAAAGCAATTACCACGTTTGTAGGCGGATTCGGATCAACCTTGGGGAGTATCGGCTGTACGATTATCTTCGGGTCCATTATAGCGATGAGTATTCAGGATACCGGCGCTATTAAAACAATGGTCAACTTTTTTATCAAGCTCTTTCGGGGTAAACGCCTTGAGCTGACCACCGGTTTAGCCGCCTTTGTGATGTCGATTCCGATTTTCGGAGACGTAACCCAAGTTTTAGCTTCGCCGCTGGCGGCAATTATTGCGAAACGCAAGAAAATGTCTATGTCAACGATGGCGACCTGGACGACTTTTGCGGCGTCTCTCACGCACAGCCTCATTCCGCCGACCCCGGGGATTCTGGCGGTAACGATAGCCTTAGGCGCGGACGTGGGCATGATGATTTTCTGGAGTACCGTGGTTTCCCTCTGCACCTATATGGGAGTGTGGGCGCTTATGAAGAAATGGGTCGCGAAAGAGTGGATTCCCCCGCGGGAGGATTTTTCCAAAGGAGTAGAACCGGTTGTCGGCGACGATTATAACCAGCTTCTCATCAAAGAACCGGGGATTCCGCCGGTGGTTGTGGCGGCTCTGCCTATACTCCTGCCGGTTATCTTAATCGCCGCGGCGTCTTTTGCGGGCATGAATATTGCGAAAGATACGCCGATTCTGCCGCCGGATAATCCTCTGCGGATGTTCCTGTCCGGCGCGGGCGAGCGGAATATCGCTATGTTCATCGGCGCGGCGGTCTGCGTCATTACCGGTTTCTTTATGAAAGATAATATCATCAAATATTACAAGATTAATACCGGCGAAACCTGCAACAGCATCAGCGAAATCCTCTTCAATAAATGGGTGGGACGGGCATTAACTATCGCGCTTCTTCCTCTGCTGATTACCGCAATGGGCGGAGGCTTCAGCGCAATCATCCGGGCATATCCGGGCATCGACGCTTTGGGTAAGGCTATTTCTCAGTATAATTTCCCGAGTCTCTTAATTCCGTGGGTTATCGCGGCTATTATGATGATTGCCGTAGGGTCCCGGACAACCGCGGGGATGACTACCGCCGCCATAGTCCTGCCTATGGCTGACGGCTTAGGCTTATCGCCTTTGTCCCTTGCTCTGCTTATCGGGTCCGGCAGTCTTATCGGTTCTCATGTCAGCGATTCAGGATTTTGGGTGGGAACTCAGCTTTATAATTTGAATACGAAACAAGGCTTCAAATATATCACCCTCATTCAGTCCATAGCGGGGGTTTTGAGCCTTATTCTGGTAGCGATTCTTATCGGGACCGGAATCGTCAACTAAGGAGCGTATATGCTATCTATAGAAAAGAAAAAAGAGCTGGCGGAAATGACGCTGAAACTGCGCTATGACCTGCTCGAAATGATCGGCATAGGAACCGCGGGGCATCTGGGGGGATCAAGCTCGCTGGCTGAGACCATTGCGGTATTGTATTTCCATGTCATGCGGTTCAGCCGAGATCGGCTGAAAGACCCTAACCGGGATCGGCTGGTCTTATCTAAAGGTCATGCGGCTCTGATTCAGTACGCCGCGCTGTGCGAAGCCGGCTGTTTCCCCAGAGAGGAACTCAAGCGGGTGAAAGCTCTGGACGGACTGCTTCAGGGACACCCGGATTTGTCGATACCGGGAATCGAGGCGGTCACCGGCTCTCTCGGTCAAGGGCTGTCGATTTCGCTCGGTATGGCTCTCGCGCTCAGGCTGGACAAAAGCCCTGCTCGAGTCTATACGATCATGGGCGACGGCGAACAGTCCGAAGGTCAGCTTTGGGAGGCGGCTATGGCGGCGGCGAATTTCAAGGTTGATAATCTCACGGCGTTTCTCGATTGGAACAAGGTTCAGGCGACTGGTCCCACCAAAGACATATTCAGCATCCCGAATCTTGGGGACAAATGGACGAGTTTCGGGTGGCAGGTTTTCACCGCGGCGGGGCATACTATCGAGTCGATTTGCGACAGCATCGAAAAAGCCGCGGCGTGTAAAGGGAAGCCGTCCCTGATTATCTTGGATACCGTTAAGGGGAAAGATTTCTCTTTTGCCGAAGGAAACGCCGCGTATCACAACGGCATCCTTACCGAGGAAAGCTACGCTCAGGCGAAAAAAGACTTAGACGCGGTAAAGGCTCGGCTGGGTTAGGTACTCTTTTAAGGAAGAAAAAATGGAAAAACAAAACTTACGGAAAGCCTACGGCGAAACTTTGGCGGAACTAGGGAAGCGGAATCCTCAGATCGTAGCCTTAGAAGCGGATTTGGGCAAGTCAACCATGTCCTATCTTTTTAAGGAAGCCTATCCTGACCGGTATTTTGAAATGGGCATCGCGGAGCAGAACATGGCGTCTACCGCCGCGGGTCTTGCGCTTGCCGGGAAGATTCCCTTTTACAGCACCTTTGCGGTGTTCGCCTCGGGCAGAGCTTACGACCAAATCCGCTGTTCCATCGCCATTCCCCGGGCAAACGTGAAAATCTGCGGTTCAAGTTGCGGGCTTTCCGATTTCGGCGACGGGAAAACCCATCAATCTATTGAAGACGGGAATATTATCAGGGCGATTCCTCACATGACCGTTCTGAATCCGGTTGACGCGGTTGAAACTCGAAAAATGGTGCAGGTTATGGCTTCGTATACGGGTCCGGTATATATCCGCATCAACCGGAACGATCTGCCTGTGTATACGCCGTCAGAAGGGGAGTTCGTTATTGGAAAAATGTACCCGATTCGAGACGGGAGCGATGCGGTTATCTTCGCTACCGGCGCGATGGTTTGGAAGTCCGTGGAAGCCGCCGAGAAGCTGGAGAGCATCGGGATTTCGGCGCAGGTGGTGAACGTGAGTACCCTCAAGCCCCTGCTCAAGGAAGAGGTTCTCAAATATGCGTCCGGCAAAAAAGCGGTTATCGCCGCGGAAGAGGCTGTCAAAATCGGCGGATTAGGTCAGAGCATCGCGGCTCTGCTGTTCGGAGAGCTGAACGCGCCGTTTGTTCACATTGGCATCGACGACGAATTCGGCGCGTCCGCGCATACCTACGAAGAGTTATTGACTAAGTATGGTCTTTCATCGGATCATATCTATGCTCAGGTTAAACACGCTCTTAGAAAATAATCAGGAGGATATATGACTATCGGATTTATCGGACTCGGCATCATGGGGCGTCCTATGGCGAAGAATCTTATCAAAGCGGGCTATCAGCTTGCGGTATACGACAAGTTTGCCAAATTCGACGATTTGACCGCTTTAGGCGCGGCCGGCGGTTCATCCAACAGGGACATTGCCGCGAAAAGCGACGTGATTATCACCATGCTTCCTAATTCGCCTCACGTAAAAGAAGCCGTCTTAGGGCAGGAAGGGGTTATCGAATCGATCAAGCCCGGAACGATTCTGGTAGATATGAGTTCGATTGCTCCCGCGGCGTCTCAGGAAGTCGGAGCGGCTCTGAAAGAGAAGGGCGTAGCCTTTTTAGACGCTCCGGTTTCCGGGGGCGAGCCGAAAGCGATTGACGGCACTTTGGCGATTATGGTCGGCGGAGATAAAGCCGTCTTTGAAAAGGTTAAGCCTATTCTGGAGAAAATGGGGTCTTCCGTTATCCTCGTGGGAGACGTCGGAAGCGGCAACGTGACGAAGCTGGCGAATCAGATTATCGTGGCTCTGAATATCGCCGCGGTTTCCGAGGCTTTTGTGCTGGCAACCAAAGCCGGAGTTAATCCGCAGGCGGTATTTGACGCGATAAAAGGCGGACTCGCAGGCTCTACGGTTATGAACGCTAAGGTTCCGATGATTCTGGACGGTAATTTTAAGCCCGGTTTCCGCATCGAACTGCACATTAAAGATTTACAGAACGCGCTTGATACGGCTCACAATCTGGGCGCGCCGATTCCTCTTACCGCGTCAGTGATGGAAACTCTGCAAGGTCTCAAAACCGACGGGTACGGGCAGAATGATCACAGCGCGATTGTCCGGTTTTACGAGAAGCTCGCCGGCGTTGAAGTGCGGAAGTAACGGATATGCGTTTAGCTAAGAAAGTCGCGCTTGTTACCGGCGGCGCGCAAGGGCTTGGCGCGGCTATTTCCGGGCGTTTTGCGGAAGAAGGCGCGGTCGTTTTTATCGCGGATATGCAGGCGGATGTTGGAGCCAAGACCGCCGCGGAGATAACCGCAAACGGGGGGAAGGTCTATTTTCTCTCGCTGGATGTCTCGAAAGAGGAAGATTGGATTGCGGCCCGGGCTGAAGTCGAAAAGACCGCCGGACGCTTCGACGTACTGGTGAACAATGCGGGCATCAACATCCGGGAGCCGATTGAAGAAATGCCGGCGGAGCATTTCGATAAAATGCTTGCGGTCAATGTCCGCGGGCCCTTTCTCGGCATCAAGCATTTTATGCCTCTGCTGAGGAAATCCGGGGGCGGATCGATAATCAATATATCTTCGGTGTGCGGACTTATCGGGCATCGGTACACTACCGAAGCCTATACCGTTACCAAAGGCGCGGTAACGCTTCTCACCAAGACGATTGCGGTACGTTACGGAAAGGACAATATCCGGTGCAATTCGATTCACCCTAGCACGGTAGATACCCCGCTGATGCAGGAGTTATTCAAAAACCCTGAACGCAAGCGGGAACGGTTCGGCGAAGTGCCTTTAGGACGGCTTGCGACGGGCGCGGATGTCGCCAACGCCGCGCTGTTTCTTGCCTCAGAGGAGGCGTCGTTCCTCAACGGCGTAGCTCTGCCGGTTGACGGCGGAACTACCGCAGATTAGGTATTCTGAGTCCGGGCAGAGGGAAGCCTCTGCCCGCAGGCGGCGTCAAAGGGGAGGCTCTTCTTCAAAAACGCTTTGCAGGTCGATGCGCAAGTCCGGAAAAATGCCCGCCTGAAAAGAGTCCGCCGCGGTATACGTCTTAGCAAGAATCGCCTCGCCGTTGAATCGGTAGGCGTATAAGGTTTTCATCGCAGGATCGAGAACCCAATACTCCCGAACTCCGGCAGTCCGATACAAATCAAACTTGCGTCCCATTTCGCCGGCCGTATTCGAGGGAGAAAGTATTTCTACTACTAAATCCGGCGCGCCTCGGCAGGCTTCGGGGGCGCGCTTCACGGCAGAGCAGATGACGGAAATATCCGGCTGAACTACCGTATTGTCCGTCTCATCATCTGCATAGAAAAGCCGTACATCATAAGGCGCGGGAATTACCTTGCAGGGCTTTCCGGTCAGGTATACCGCTATTTGTTTGAATAATTCCCCAAGAATCGACTGGTGATAATAGGACGGCGCGGACATGGCGTAAGCCTCGCCGCAGATAAGCTCGAACCGTTCCCCCGGGGCAAGTTCCCAAGCCTTATAATCCGAGTAGGTGAAATAATTTTTCTTTGCAACCGCTGAATTCGTCATACTGCAAGGATACCGCGGATTACGGCTCTCTTTCCAGCCGGCGCAGGCGGGCGTTAAGGGGGCGAAATCCGCGGATTTCCCCTTGACGCCAAGCGGAGTATTTTATATCATACCTCTAAGCGCGTTGCCCTTAGGCTAGACTTTTTCGGTCCCGCCGGCGGGTTTAACGCCGTCGGCGCAAGAGGCGTCAGCAGTAAGTCCGCCAGCGGATTCAACGCCGGCGGGCGGGCGCAGGTAAAAAAGGAAAAAGTTTTGCGTAAAGAAAATTGTTTTAATACATACCCCCCCCCCCCCCCCGATAGTTTTACTGTCTTTTGATAGAATAGCTATTCTATCTTGCAACAGTATTACTATATATCTAAAAATAGCGTTTCTACCTCATTACGCAATAGCGTTACTACACGGTGCCAAAACAGTATCTCTGCTCTTACAAGGAGAAGTATATGCTCGAATATACCCTAGAAATTAACGATCTCACCCATAATCAGGACGATTTTAGGGCGCAAGTCGTCAACGTCACATCGTATACGCAATCGGATATTGCGGATAGGATTATGAAAATCGGCGCAGGACTCACCCGCTCGGACATCGCCGCGGTGCTGGAAGCCGAGAAGCAGGTCATCGCGGACATCATCGCCGAGGGCGGAGCGGTCAATACCGA
>JAIRPH010000124.1 GCA_031257135.1 Spirochaetaceae bacterium | reverse complement strand
CCGGTATTTCCCGGCAAGTACGGCGGTTTCGACATCCTGAACGATGGCATCGGCATCGTATTCTTTATTCATCGTGTTGTTCCTCCAAGTAAGTAATGAAACTGTTTACGCAGTTTCATGGCGTGAATTACCAGCATAGTATCGCCTTCAATGACGCCGATAATCTCCAAAGGGTTTGCGTTATGGTCAAAACCCACAAACAGCCGTTTTTCGGGAGCCTCTTCTAAAATAACCTCCGCTATGCTATGCAGGAGGCAGATATTAATCGCATATTCGGAAATACCATGCTTGAAAGCGCTGTCCAGAATAACAACATTCATACGAGAGTATAGTTCTTAATGGAATAAAGAATCAATCCCTTCGCTTCGATCAGGGCAAGGATCAACTATAATCTTATGAAAAAAATTCCGAGGGACTGCGGGATTTTTGCTTGACACTTTTTCGTAATGTTGAGATAATACGCTATGTTTTTAGATAGTTTAACCGCAGGAAAGACTACGCCTGACAGTCAGCAAGGCGCAGGTCAGCCTCAAAAAAATCTGCTAGACGAAACTACTAATCATCCGATTTTTCGGCGTAATTTCTCGGTTTTCGGAAAAAACGCCCCGGAGGTAATTACTTTTACCGTATTGGTAACTACTTTTACCTCATCGGTAACTACTTTTACTTCATTAGTAACTACTTTTACCTCATCGGTAGTTACTTCCAACTTGTTGGTAACTGCTTTTACTTCATCGGTAACTACTTTTACCGTATTGGTAACTACGTTCGCCGCATTGGTAACTGCGTTCAACTTGTTGGGAGTTACCAGCGGATCATCGGTAACTGCTTTCAAAATAACCGTATATACAGGAGATACGCATGGCTCATCATAATGACTGGCTTCCGTCCACCAGAACCGCGCAATTAAGCATGGCGGCAGACTGGCAAAGCGTCATGGGGACAAAGTCTTCCGCGTGGGGCATCCCGCAAACCGTTTTGACCGAACTTGACGCGCTCATCCAGAGCGCGGACGCCGCTCTGACCGCGGCGCAGAACGAGACTACCCGAACTCCCGTCGCCACGGCGCAGTGTAAGACGGCGTTTGAGGCGTTGTCCGCCAAAATGCGGGACATCAAGCGCAGATACTTTTTGCAACCGCCCCTTGACGAACCCGGGCTGGTCTCGCTGGGACTCAAGCCTCATGACGCGCCCACTCCGAGCGGAACCCCTACGGCTCAGGCGTCGGTAGAGACCTACCTCTTGGGACGGCACGAGTTAGGGGTAAAAATCGTCTACGTTACGGGAGACCCAAATGACAGCGCGAACAAAGGCTTCAGGATATGGTACAGCGTGGTCGCTCACGACGAAATCCCGCCCGAAACCCCAGAGGAGTTGCGGAAGTCCTTTTTCACCAAACGGAAAAAAGACGTAATCGAGTTTGACTTCGGCGATTCAGGCAAAACCTGCCTTATGGCAGTGCAGATTGAAAACGGAGGCAAAAAAGGTCCATGGGGTCCGATGGTATCGGCGTTGATACCCTAAGAAGTATGTCCGCCGCTCAAGCCTTTTCCGGCGGGTCTAGGCTACAGAAGCAGTCAAGCCTTTTCCGCGGTCTAGGCTACAGAAGCCGAGCAAGCCTTTAGCATATTGACGGGCATTTTAGTATTAGTATAATGAAACCATCTTACCGTAAGGAGCATTGCTATGCTGGTGCGAAAAATGGATTTTTTTGCGGCTGTTTCTGTTCTTGTATTGACGGCGTTATGGAACGCCCCGGTTTACGCAAAAGGCCGATCTGAGCCTCCTAGAGGACAGGAAACCGGAACCGCCAATCGGATTATAACCGGCGGAGAAGTGCGGTTCGGGATCGCGACTGAGCCTGCGACCCTTGATCCCCTTAGCCCTTCCAATACCGCAGACGGCCGAAGTATTCTCTTCAACGTATTTGAGGGTTTGGTAAAGCCCGCTCCTGACGGAAGCCTCCAGCCGGCTATTGCGGAACGGTATTCGGTGGAGCAAAACGGACTTGTGTATACCTTTACTCTGCGTCTCGGAGTACGATTTCACGACGGCTCCGCGGTAACGCCTGAAGACGTAGCCTTCAGCCTGAATACCGCTATGACCGCGGGTTTCAGCGGCTTTAATCGGATCGAAAAAGTGGAAACAATCTCGGAACGGAGCGTCAGGATCACGCTGAAAACGCCGGACTTGGAATTTCTGCCGTATCTCGCCATCGGGATCGCGCCGAAACATAACCCGGATCGCGAGAAAAATCCTATCGGAACCGGGCCGTTTTCCATCGCAAGCTACGATACTCAGCGTTCTCTCGTACTGGTGAAGAATCCCGCGTATTGGCAGGAAGGACTCCCGTACCTTGACAAGGTGACCTATGTGTTCGTCGCGGATCAGGACGCGCTCCTCCTGTCCCTCCAAGGAAACGCGGTCGATACCGCCCAAGTTCCGGGGTCTCTGGTGGATCAGCTCGATCCTAACCGGTTCGACATACTGCCGAATCCGTCTAACGCGGTACAGCTTTTGGCTTTGAACAATAAAGTTCCGCCCTTGAACGATATACGAGTCAGACAAGCGATCAATTACGCCGTAGACGTACCCCGGATTATTGACGCCGCGTTCTACGGCAGAGGAGAGCCTTCAGGAAGCCCGCTTATCCCCGGACTAAGCAAGTATTATGACCAAACCCTGAAAAATCCCTATCCCGGAGACATCCAAAAAGCTAAGGCTCTCCTCGCTGAAGCCGGATACGCTCAGGGTTTTCCGCTGGTCATTACTATCCCGTCGAATTACAGCATCCACATAGACACCGGGCAGGTTTTAGTAAATCAGCTTGAGAGAATCGGGATTACCGCTACGATTAAACTGGTGGACTGGGCGTCGTGGCTGTCCGGGGTATATCGGGAACGCCGCTATGAGGCTACGATTATCTCTCTGGACGCCTATACGGTTTCTCCCCGGGGCTTTTTGGATCGGTATCTCTCCGACGCGGGAAGCAACTTCGTCAATTTCAGCAGTCCCCGATATGACGAGATATACGATAAAGCCTTACACGAAACCCAAGAAACCGCCCGGATTGAACTGTACAAGCAAGCCCAGCGCATTATTTCCGAAGAAGCCGCAAGCGTATATCTTCAGGATATATGGGGCTTTAGGGTTTTTCCAAAAGGACGCTTCGGCGGCGCGGTGAATTATCCCTTGTATGTTATTGATTTCTCCACAGTTTACCGAACTCAATGAGCCGAAGAGTCTTTATTACGGTTATAACCTTATTCTTGGTTTCTCTTCTTACCTTTGCCGCATTTAACATCATTCCCGGAGACCCGGCGGTTATGATGCTCGGCATCGAGGCTACGGAGGAACAGATTGCGTCTCTGCGCTCCGAACTGGGACTGAACCGGAGTTTGCCGGTACAATACGTTTCTTGGCTCGGACGGTTTCTAACCGGCAATCTGGGTAATTCCTTGCGCTTCCGGGGAACTCCCATCGCCGGCTTAGTCCTTGAACGCCTGCCGGTCACCTTTTCCCTTGCGTCGATGTCTCTGGGATTGATCCTTTTGATTTCAGTACCCGCGGCTTTTCTCTCTACTATTAAAGAAGGCTCTCTGTTTGACCGGTTTCTGACCGGTTTCACGCCTATCGCCATTTCTGTTCCGGGTTTTTTCTTGGGAGTTCTGTTTATCTGGGTTTTCGGCGTTATCCTGCGGTATTTTACTCCCGGCTCGTATGTGCCGTATCAGGAAAGCCTCTCCGGATTTCTGGGGTATCTTCTGTTTCCGGCATTAGCCATCGCCATTCCCAATGCCGCGATTGTCCTCAAGTTTCTGCGAGGGTCTATCCTCCAAGAACTCCACAGCGATTATGTGCGTACCGCCTACGGCAAAGGCGCGTCCGAAGGAACCGTGCTGTACCGGCACGCGCTGAGAAACGCCGTAATCCCCGCGATTACCCTGCTGGGCATGATAATCGGAGACGTTTTTTCCGGCAGTATCGTGATCGAGCAGGTTTTTACCATACCCGGTATCGGCAGACTGCTTATCGCTTCTATTACCTCCCGGGATTATCCTTTGGCGCAGACGTTGGCGGTATATATCGCGTTCATCGTAGTTCTGGCGAATACTATGGTAGACGTTGCGATCAGGATGATCGATCCGAGAATCCGAGGCTAATATGAGAAGCGCGGATTTTAAGATCGGAGTGAGCCTTGCGGTTTTAGTCGCCGGTATGTCGGCGCTCAGTTTTATCTATACGCCCTATACCTACAACGAAATGGAGCCGTCTCTGCGTTTTATTGGTCCCAGTCTGTCTCACCTGATGGGAACCGATAACTTCGGACGGGACGTGTTTTCCCGGGTGATGATCGGAGGCCGATATACCTTAGCGGTCTCGATTCTCACCGTCCTCGGAAGCGTCGTCATGGGCGGTTCCTTAGGGCTTATTTCGGGATACGCCGGAGGAATCTGGGACGAACTGGTTATGCGTCTTATGGACGCTTTGACTTCTTTTCCGGGTATCTTATCGGCGTTAGTGATGGTAGCTCTTATGGAAAACGGACCCTTTACCTTGAGCGTTGCCTTGCTGGTTTTGTTTGTTCCCTCTTATGTGCGGATCATGCGGAGCGGGATGCTTCAGTATAAGAACGCGGATTTTGTGAAAACCGCGGAAATTATGGGAGCTTCTCATATCCGCATTATTTTCGCGCATATTCTCCCGAACCTGACGACGCCCCTTCTTTCCGCGACCGTTCTGGGACTTTCCAACGCGATTCTCGCGGAAGCCACCATGAGCTATCTTGGGCTTGGTATTCAGCCCCCTGTTCCAAGCTGGGGACGGATGCTCTCGGAATCCCAAAACTTTCTGTTTAACGCCCCGTGGTGCGCGCTTGCGCCGGGGAGTATGATTATGCTCACGGTTATCGCCTTTCACTGCATCGGCGAAGGTATTCGGCAGAAAGCCCGTAATTGACGCTCGCTTAGGCGGCGTTTCCCGAGACTAAGCTGAAAAAAAATCGCGCTGAAACAATCCGCCGGTTTTCCGAGGCGGCTTATTTGACAAAGAATCTAAATGCCTATACAGTAACTATGCAATGAAAGGTATAGTAGTTTTTATAGCCGTCTGTTTGATAGGCGGCTTCTGCTTCGCTCAGGAAAGCGAAGCCTATGAAGAGATTCGGGATTTGCTTGGCAATGGACT
The DNA here is from genome assembly GCA_031257135.1 of Spirochaetaceae bacterium. Taxonomy (GTDB): domain Bacteria; phylum Spirochaetota; class Spirochaetia; order Treponematales; family Breznakiellaceae; genus JAITHW01. The sequence continues at coordinate 4,607 of JAIRPH010000124.1, read as the reverse complement.
TACGAGAAACTTTGACGAGATTTACGGGCTGTCCCCGTCGCTGACTGCCGAAGAGGGAGAGCGGCTGTTTCAGGATTTTGCCTTTCCCCGCTGGAAGAGATGGGCGGGACCCCTTATGAACGGCGCGATAGGTTTCGGCGTCGGCAGTTTTGTACAGAAGGATTTTCTCTGGGGGGGCATACTTCTTGGGGCTGACATTCTTGCGTCCGCGGCGGTTTATGTAGGGGCGCAGTATCTGCTTGCCGCGGGGATAGGGAGTTTCTTCATTAGGTTCGGCGCGACGGAAATAGAGGCGAAAACTCAGGAATATCTGAAAACCGGCTTTATCCTTGTATTCGGAGGATTAGGATGGTACTTGGCAAATCGCGCCGTAGGAATAATCCGGGCGTGCGTCTATCCTTCGCGCTACGACGGCAAGCTGAAACGCGCGCTCAACTTGGATGTCGTAAGCGTTATCCCTGAACCGGCGGTTTCGTCTTCGGGAATCGGCGTAGCCTTAGTCAGGTTGAGGTTTTAACCGGCAAACCGCATTACCTATGACAATAAAACGTTTCGGTCCTTTCGGCTTTTATCGGGAAGCCCTGAGTATAGCCCTTCCGGTCATGCTTCAGCAGTTTATTATGAGCATGGTCTCGCTCATCGACAACTTCATGGTCGCAGGCTTAGGGGATGTGAATATGGCGGCGGTGAATGTAGCGAATCAGCTTAATTTCATTCATCTTGTTGCGGTCAATACGGTCTGCGGCGCGGGCGGGATTTATCTGGCTCAGTTCAAGGGGGCAAACGACGCCGACGGGATGCGGCACGCGTATCGGTTCAAGGTTATCTTTACCTTCGCGGTTTCCGCGGTCTACGGAGTCCTCTGCTGGACCGTCCCTGAACAGATGCTCGGCGTAATGACCAAAGGCAACGCCGTCCAAGAAGAGATTATCGCGGTAGGCGCGCGGTATCTTAGGCTCGCCGCGTTCACGCTGTTTCCCGCGGCAATTACCGCCTCGATAGGCACAGCCTTCCGGGAAATCGGACTGCCCAAAATCCCGCTGGTCTTTTCCGCCTGCGCCACGGCGGTAAATACCATAGGGAATTGGTTTCTCATCTACGGAAACCTCGGCGCGCCGAGGCTTGAAGTCAAAGGCGCGGCGATTGCCACTATCATTGCCCGTTGCATCGAGGCGGCATTGTTCCTTGCCTACATCGCCCGGCAAAAGCCGCTGTTTTTCGTGGGCTTCGCTCGGATTTTGTATATCGATAAACGTCTTATCAAGGAAATTCTCTCTAAATCAGGGATGATATTCGCGTCCGAGGCGTCATGGATCAGCTCCGAAACGATTATGACCGCGCTCTTTAACGGCAGAGGCGGAGCGGAAGTGGTCGCCGGCATGGCCGCGGGCTGGACCATAGCGAATATCTTTTTCCTGCTGTTCGGAGGCATCTGGACTGCCGCGGCGGTAGTGGTAGGCGGAACTCTCGGCGCGGGCAAATTGGACGAAGCCCGATTTAAAGCGGTCTGGATTAAGTCAGGCTCTGTGGTTGCCGGGTGCGTTGTCGCCGCGTTCGGGGCGGTTGCGGCGGCTCTGCTGGTTCCTGTGGTATTTGCTAATCTCACGGATGCCGCGAGAGGCATTGCTCTTGGGCTGGTGTACGTGATTCTGGCGTATCTTCCGCTGTGGTGTCTGCTGAACGCTATGTTTGCGATTTCCCGGGCCGGCGGAGACGCGGCGATGGGGATGTATACGGACGTTTCGGTGAATACGTTGCTGTTTGTTCCGGGGTGTTTTCTGCTTGCGTTGGGGACGTCCCTTGATCCGGTGAGGATGTTCGCGCTTCTCAAGACCACTGACGTACTGAAGTTTTTTGTCGCCCGGCATTTTCTTAACAAGGAGCGGTGGGTGCGGAATCTTACTCAGCGGTAGCGGCTCGGCGGTTATGTGCGGTATACTGGCGCAATGATTATCGGGATAGATATAGGCAGTACGACCACCAAGGCGGTTTCCGCGGATTCAGGCAGGGTGATCGACAAAATTAAGACGAAGGCAATGGACGCGGTAACTTCCGCGACCGGCGCGCTGGGTAAAATGCTTGTGGAACATGACATTAAAATCGATCAGATCGAGAAAATCATGATTACCGGCGCGGGGTCAACGAAGATACGGAACGACCTTTTCGGGATTCCTACGGAGAAAATCGATGAGATTACCGCCATAGGCGTAGGCGGTATGTTTCTCTCGAAGCGGGAGAATATTATCATCGCCAACATCGGAACCGGCACCGCGATTATCGAGGCGAAAAAAGACCTGATTTCCCATTTAGGAGGCTCCGGCGTCGGCGGCGGCACCATCCTCGGACTATCGAAACTGCTCCTGCTGACCTCAAACTTTAACGGCATTATGAAACTTGCCGAATCAGGGAACCTGAATCAGGTTGATCTCCTACTGGAAGATATAATGGAAACTGACATCAGCTTCCTGCGCCGGGAAGCTACGGCTTCCAATTTCGGGAAAATGCTGGATACCGCGCGGCATGAAGATATAGCCTTGGGGATTGTAAACATGGTGTATCAGGTGATTGGGATGCTTTCGGTGTTTGCCGCCCGAAGCAAAGGCATTGACCGAGTGATCGTTACCGGCAACGGAAGCGGCAACCAGATCGGCAAGGAAATCCTGTCTTTCATTACCGGTATGTACGGAATAACCTTTGACTATCCTACCGACGCGGAATACACCACCGCCATAGGCGCGGCTTTGTCCAAAACCGCCGCGCCTTCTCCGCTCAGTTAGCCCCGGAAGGCTTGATCCAGGTCGGCGATGAGATCGTTTACGTGTTCCGTGCCAATCGAGAGACGCACCGTATTCGGTTTAATGCCTTGCTCCAAAAGCTCGGTTTCGTTGAGTTGGGAATGAGTGGTGCTTGCCGGGTGGATAACCAGAGACTTCACATCCGCGACGTTGGCGAGGAGCGAGAAAATCTGTAGGCGGTCGATAAAATCTTGGGCTTCTTTCGCGCCGCCTGCAATTTCAAAGGTGAAGATAGACCCCGCGCCTCGGGGAAAATACTTCTTGTACAGCCCATGACTGGGATCGTCCGGCAGTGAGGGATGATTGATCTTCACTACTTTGGGCTGTTTCTTCAGGTATTCGATGACCTTCAGCGTGTTTTCCACATGACGCTCCACCCGTAACGAGAGGGTCTCCACGCCCTGAAGCAGAAGAAACGCATTGAACGGCGAAATGCAGGCTCCGGTATCCCGCAGGAGAATAGCCCGAATCCGCACGACAAACGCCGCGGGTCCCGCGGCTTTGACGAAGGAAATCCCGTGGTAACTGGGACAAGGTTCGGAAATGCCCGGAAACTTGCCGCTTCCAGCCCAGTCAAACGCGCCGCCGTCAACTATGACGCCGCCTAAGCTCGTGCCGTGTCCGCCGATAAACTTCGTCGCCGAATGGATGACAATATCCGCTCCGTATTCGATGGGTCTGAGCAGATAGGGCGTAGTAAACGTGGAATCCACCGCCAGCGGAATCTTATGACTGTGAGCCAGCCGAGCCAACGCTTCAATATCAATGATATTGGAATTCGGATTTCCCAACGTTTCTATGAATATCGCCTTCGTATTAGGTTTGATGGCTTTGGCGAAACTGTCTTTTTCTTCAGGGTCTACAAAAGTAGCATCGATTCCGTAGAGCGGGAGCGTATGAGCCAGTAAGTTGTAGGTGCCGCCGTAGATGGTTTTCGCCGACACAATATGATCCCCCGCCTGAGCGAGATTCAGGAAACTGTAGGTAATAGCCGCCGCCCCGGAAGCTACGGCGAGCGCGGCGGCTCCGCCTTCCAGCGCGGCGATGCGCTTCTCCAATACATCCTGCGTTGAGTTCGTAAGCCTGCTGTAGATATTGCCGGGGTCTCTCAGCCCGAACCGATCCGCGGCGTGAGCGGAATTGTGAAATACATACGAGGTAGTCTGATAAATCGGAACCGCCCGCGCATCGCTGGCAGGGTCAGGCTCTTCCTGACCAACGTGAAGCTGTTTTGTTTCAAACGCCCACGTATCAATAGGTTTTTTCGGCGTCATGGATACTCCTTCATCGAAGAATCCGCCAATACAGGGCGGACGTATTAGTTATACCGCCTCCGCCTCCGCTTGTCAACGGCGGTAAGCCGCCGTTTAGATTCTTGGCAAGATTCGCTTTTCTTACAAAATTGTTCCGTAGGGCTTTCCCGACGGCATAACCGCTATAGCGTTTACCGCGGACGGGAGTCCCTGCGTCCTGAAGCGCATCTCGTTACTCCAAAGGTATATCCCGTTACTTCAAAGGTATATCCCGTTACTCCAAAGGTATATCCCGTTACTCCAAAGGTATATCCCCGCGCTGTGACCGCTATAGCGGTCACTCCGGCGGGATAGGCGGGCAACTCGGCGGGATAGGCGGGTAACTCGGCGGGATAGGCGGGTAACTCGGCGGGATAGGCGGGCAACTCGGCGGGATAGGCGGGTAACTCGGCGGGATAGGCGGGTAACTCGGCGGGATAGGCGGGCAACTCGGCGGGGAAGGCGGGGAACTCAGCGGGGAATACGCCCGCTCCGGCGGGGAAGGCGGGGACCTCGACGG
>JAIRPH010000108.1 GCA_031257135.1 Spirochaetaceae bacterium | reverse complement strand
CACCCCCCCCCCACCCCCACCGCACAGCCGCCCGAGACCCCCACTCCACGCTCGCGCCCACAGCCCGCTATCTAATCGCGACTGCAACCACCGAGAAACCCTTTCCGGATTCGCCGGCGTGTGCCGCCTCTATTGCCGCGTTCATGGCGAGTATATTGGTCTGCCCCGCAATATCCGCAATGGTCTTGTTTGCGTTTTGCAGTGTGGCTGACTGTTCCGCTATATTGTTCAATTCTTCAGAAAGCTTGAGTAAAAGCCTGCGCCCTGTTTCAGAGGATTTAGTCAAGGTTTCCGTTGTCTTTCCAGTCCCCTCAACCACTTGGCGTATGGAAGAAATGCTCTTTACCATTTGTTTTATGGCAAAAGAAGATTTTTCTATGCAATCCGCCTGCTCATGAACCGTTTGCTCAAAGGAATCGGTATGCTTAAATATGTCTCCCGTGGAATTCGAGACTGTCTCTACAGACCGCATCTGGGACTGTACATCCCTATCCATTTCGTCCATATTATAGGTTATCATTTCAAGCGCGTCAAATGATTCCACAACCACTGTGTTAAGCCTGCTGTTTGCTTTCATACTTTTTGAAAGATGGCTTTGCTGAAGGTCTTCTATGCCTTTATGCAGACTGTCCCGTATTGTTATCAAAGCCCTCTGCATATCCCCTATTTCGTCTGTTCTGAATTTTTCTATATTTACGGTAAAATCCATATCAGCCAAAGCCGCGGCAACCTGCTTTACTCCGCGTATCGGAACAGTGAGCATATTATGGGTAAATAAAATTGATATTAAAGCCGCTATGACCAACAGTATGACGCTTATTATTACAAGGCGCGTCAAGAGCTTATTTGTATCAGCGAAAACCGCCGATACCGGGACGATTGAAACCAAAATCCAATCTACCTCTGGAATGAAAGCTGAATATATGAAAACATCTTTATCCATTTTCAAGAAAGCATTATCGGAAAGCACTTGGCTTTGGTAGCGTTCAAGCCCTGATTCTGTGAAGAAATTTTTTTTCAATACTACATCTGGGTCTGGATTGGTAATGAAAAGCCCTTTTTTATTTAACAAGTATATCTTCTGCCCCGGAATTGATATGCTTGATTCCAGCATATTATCTAAAAATCCAATTGAAACATTTCCAGAAACAACGCCTATATCCTTTTTTTGTTCGTTATACACATTGATAGAAATAGCTGTGGTGAGTTTATTAGTTACAACATCTACATAAGGGTCTGCAAAAGAGATGCGGCCGTTTTTTTCTTTCGCGCCTATAAACCAGTTGCGTTTGGTATTGTCCCAATCCGGCGGGGGGATATAATCCGTATGAAAAGCAGTATAGCCCCCGGGCTGATTCCAGACCAGATTGTTAGAACAATAGATAAGAACAACATCGGTCTGGGTGGCGGCTATGCGGGCAAAAAAATTATGTATAGCAAAGGTATCAGCTTTTTCTTGATCCATAATTGGCGCGGAGCCTACTGCTGTACAGCGTATCAGCGTAGCCCATTTTTCAAACTTAGCCGTTACATTGTCCACGATAGATTCAATAGTTTCTTGTGTAGAGGCTTCGACTTTTTTATACTCAATCGATTTAAGATTGATAAAAAAAATAATGGAAATTGAAAAGGTAATAAGCACGAGAATCAAAAGGCAGACAGCGGTAAACAAAGCCGCAATCGAAGTTTTCCTCGACTTGTTCATAATAAGGTTAGCTCTCATATTAAGAATCCTACTTTAGAAAATGTCAACAAACCCCTGCTAGACGGGGGCTTGAGGCTTGGGTCGATTGCTCGGCTTGCTCCTCAAGATTTCTACTTCTTCCACCGGTCTGCTTTTTATACTGGTTGCCCCAGAGACATGATGTCCATAGACGTTACTTCCTCACGTTGCGCGGGTAGATCTTTCAACATTTTTAGTATACTGGATGTTATGTCAGAATGTCAAACAGTTCATGCAACAAATTTTTGTCCGCTAGGTCTTTTGACCTGCTTTAATCTGAGATTCTCGTCCGCAGAGAGCCGTATTCTTTCCAGATTTTCCTAAGATGATAAATTTGAAAAGGCTTGTTCAAAACTGAATTTAGTTATAAAAGTAATGAATCCGCTTAATTTTTTATTGGAGGTAATGATAAATGAGCGTGACAATTAACGTAAACAACCTAATGGAAATAAGGCGGGTTGGTTTACAGGCATTGCAGGAGGCATTGGGACCAATCGGAACGGTCAGGTTTTTTCAGCAATATGAAAATAGCTTTGGAAATTATACCAAAGAAAAATACCAACAGCCAGATTTAACCGTTTAAGAAATTGATGCCTTATTAAAAAACAAATAAATAACAGATTATATGCGCCTCGCCTTACGGTGGCTCTGAGGTTTCCTTATTTAAAGAAGCGCGAACTTTTGTATAAATCCGCGCTTTATGCTATTGAAAACGCTTTCAAAAACGGTTTTTTATATATCGACCTTATACCGCTAATCCCGCTTCGGCTTCGGAACCGCCATAGGTTGCGCCCAAATATCCTCTGGGGATCGGAGCGGGGCGATCAAAGGTAGAGGTCATTTGGTAAAATACTTTGGTTTCACTGCTTTTGTATAAGCCGAGGAGCAGTTCAAGCCCGTGAAACGCCATTTCTTTGCTGGTCCGAGGGCGTCTTCCCATGCGGAGAGACCATGCCAATTCCGCAGGTCCTATGCCGCGGCTGTTCTCCGAATAGGCGTGAGTAGGAGGCAGAGCAAACGGCTCGGTCTGACCTTTGAGCAATACCTTGACCTCGCCGCCGAAGTGATTAGGGTCAGCCATGTAAAGCATACCTTGAGAGCCGTACATCACGATTTGAGGCTTCTCGTTTTGGATGCAGTTGGAATTGAAGTGCATCGTACCCATGACGCCGCTGGCAAAGCGGAAACTTCCCACCACCAGATTTTCAGCTTGCAAGGCGAACGGCTCTCCAAAATCGGGACGGGATACGAGGAAATGCTTCCGGTTGGGGTTCAGGGTGGTTACAAAACCGCTTACCTCTTTGACGGGACCGAGAATACTCAGTATGGCGGTGACGTAATACACCCCTACGTCAAGCCCGATGCCTCCCCCGGGCAGAGCGGTAAAGGGAAACCGTTCCGCCAAAAGGCTGGAATCCCGATTGAGCGCGGCATATACCGAAGTAACCTCTCCGATAAGCCCCGAGTCTAAGGCGAAACGGGCGGTCTGAATCGCAGACCCCATGAAGGTATCCGGCGCGTTGCCGTAGAGGACGCCCTTGGAATCCGCTAGGTTTACCAGTTCTCGTGCCGCGTCTATCGACAAGTCGATAGGCTTTTCAGAGTAGACGTGCTTCCCCGCGTTAAGGGCTTGGCTGGTGACGAGGTGATGCGAGCCGGGAGTAGTAAGATTCACCACCAGTTCGATGCTTTTATCGTTGAGGATTTCCTCAAGACTCATCGGCTTGATATGGTATTGAGCCGCTCTGTGGTCCATCCGTTCTTTGATGATGTCATTACAGCCTGCCACATCAAGGATTGCAAACTGAGAAGTCATGTTCTGCAAATAAATATCGCTGATAACTCCGCAACCGATTACCGCAGTTTTGACCTTCTTAAATTTTTCCATATAGGAATCTCCTTAATCGAAAGTATATCATAGACCGTATAGGTTGTTAAGAGCGTCAGGATTTAAGGGGGAAAAATATCCGCCTTAGTAACGAGGTTTCTCCCCTCCCGGAAGATGGATACGAACCGCCGGGGATCGATATTGGTAGCCCCCAGATCGGCTTTATAGTCCAAAGGCATCCCTAAATCCAGAAACGCAAAGCCCATGTCTTGAAGATATTGCGTCATCAAAACTATCTGTACGGTTCCGGCGGAGTCCTCGTCGTAATAGCCGGAATAACTGGTGTATACTCCGCCGACCATAACTCCGAACTCTCCGGCCCGCAATATTCCGTTCCGATAGACCCCGAAAGAAATAGGGCGCGCCTTATACGCGGGTATAAACCGCGGAAAGCGGGCGTTACGGATACGCGTGATGCTTTCTATCAAAGGTTTTGTAAGCCAAGCGTCGCCGTGGATTTCGATACAGCGGCTTACGATGAAGTCAAAATCCGTATTCACCCGCAGTTCATACCGGGACAAACGGGATTTTATGGATTTTTTTACATGAAGATCAGGGAAAAACAGCGCGGATCGTACCAGATGCAGTTTCGGGAGGAGAATTACCTCTGATCCTTGTTCCGGCTCTTGTTTTATAGACATCACCAGAAAGCCCGCGGTCATAAGGGATGCGATAAAAACCGGATCAAAGTCCAGAGCCAAACAAAATTCCTCGTTATAATCGGTTTCTAAAAGTCTGTCTACGAGCTTATCAAGGTGGTCCCGGGGATCGATAAAAACATGACCTGAAGCAGTATAACGCAGATACATGAGGTCTTCCTATACGGGTAGCGTTTTCAGCGGAAGCCCCAGCGCGGCCGCGGCTTTTTCCGCGGAGCCGAGTCCGGCAAGAATAACCGACGATGCCTCGTCCGCGCCTTCCGCGAGGCGTTGAGCGGTTCGGCGCGTCTCGTCCGGGGAAACGGCGATCAGTTCCCGGCGTTTTTTCGCGCGATGGCTGTCCTCAATGCCGTAAAGAAACCGCAGAAAATCCGCGCTTCCCTGTTCCGCCGGGGTTCGGGGGCGGGTTTCCTTTGAATACGCGCCGATGACGGCTTTCTCCAGCGATTCTTCATCGTCGTTCCGCCCGGACATAGCCTGTAATATAGAAGGAAAGGCGTCTAGCGAGCGAAGCGGATTAGGGTCCCGATAGGTGGAAAGCGAGAACGTCTGCTCAAGGCTGTCCGGGGCGGCAAATGCGCCGTACGCGCCTCCTTTCATGCGGATATCTTCCCAGAGGTCTCCCGTAGTAAGCCGATGCGCTAAGACCGCTTCGGACGGCTGGTTTGCCGAACCGAAGGGGGCGGATTTCAGGCACATTCCCGCAAAGCCGACTTGGAGGGACGGAGACCCGTAGACCTCGCGCTTCGCCGGATTTTCCAGCAGGGCGTAGAACGGTTCCGGCGACGCGGCTTCGGGATTCCGGGACCGGATCGGTCCGAAACGGCTGAACCTCGCGGCGATGCCTCGGATCGCTTTCTCCGCGGTTCCGCCGGAACCGATGAGATTAACGATCAATCCCGCTTTACTGACCAGCGTATCCCGAATCCGGCTCAACACGCGGGCGGTTTCTGTAACATCGCGTTCAGCGATCTTATGAATAAACTCGATTTGACTGATGCCGTTCCACAGTTCTTCCAGCGTTTTTGACCGGGTTCGGTCTTTTCCTGCCCGGGCTGAGACGTAGCTATGTCCCGAAGGGGCAAGGCTGGCGTCAAGATCGTTTTTCGTCTCTAAAATCAAATCCCGAATCCGCCGGCAGTCTAAAAAGTCAGCTTCGAGGATTATCCGTAACGCCAAGTCCAGACTCGGCTCCAGCTTTTCGTCGAGGGTTTTCATCCGGCAGATAAACCAGTCTCGTCCGGTTACGTCAAAAATCCCCGAGGGAAGGGGTACGGTTCGGCTCATGCCGGCGACGGCTGAACTCGTCTCAAGGACGCCGTAGAACGCCCCAAGGGTCCGGGCAAGGAGGCTCGATACTTCTCCGTAGTCCAGCCCCGGAAGTCCCAGAGAAACAAGGGTTTTGGAAAACAGCGGAAGCCACGGATACTCTTCCGGGGCAAGAACATCCAGAGGAAACGCAAAGTCTAGGTAGGTAATGCCGTTAGTGAAGAGATCATGGAAGAGAACCGGTACGCCTGCGGCGTCAGCGATTTCCCGGGGAACGATTTCAATATCCGGGGAAAGGTCTTTTCGGGAAAGATGCGGAATCAGCGCGAGGGCTTCCGGGGCGTCTTCGGCTTCCTGAATCCGCTCAAGCTCCGCGGATTTTTCTTTAATGCGCTGTTTTTCTTCCGCGGTCAAGGACGAGGAGATTCGGGCGAGGGCTTCCGCGCGCTTGGCTTCCTGTTTTTCGAGAAAATCCGGCTCCGGTTTGACTCGGATCAACGCCCGGTGAGGGTTTTCGAGGAGCCGTTTCTGGATGATATCCTCAAAGAGCCGGGGATGCTCTGCAAGCCGGCGTTTTAATTCCGTGAAAGCCGGTACGAAAAGCAGTCTATCCCAGGGTTTTCCGCCGTGGAGCCATCCCCGCAGACTCCGCTGAAGCCACACCAGCGACCAGGGCCCGCCGGATCGCCGGATTTCCCGGTTGGAAAATTCTAAGGACAGCAAGGCGGCTTCGATTTCTTCTTGAGGGATTCCCTCTTTGACGAGGCGTTCCAGCTCTCCGAGGATGAGTTTTTCTACGGCTTTTTCCGTTTCCGGTTCGGGGCGTACGCCTCGGAGTCCGGCTACGAAGATAGTTTCCCGCAAGTCGGCTTCAAGACCGGTCGCGGGCGCGAGGTCTTCTCCTAAATCCGATTCAACGAGGGTTCTGGTCAACGGGGAGCCGTCATGTCCTAAAAGCGTTTCCTCAAGGGCGATGAAACTGAGCGTTTCCAGAGCGTCTTGTGCGTCTCCGCAGAGCCACGAGAGCAGAACCGTAGGCTTCTGTTCTCCTCCGGCGGGGCAGGAAACCGCGATGCTTCGCGGCGACCGCCATCGTTCCGCCGGCTGAATCAGGGGCGTTTTCCGTCCCGGCGGCAGTCCGGGGAGGAGTTTTTCGGCGATGAAGGCGAGCTGTTTTTCCGTAGGAATATTGCCGGCTAAAAAGACCCGGCAGTTTCCCGGGGAATACCGTTCCCGATGAAACCGCTGTAATTCTTCCCAAGTTAAGTCCGGGATTTTTTCAGGGTCTCCTCCTGACTCAAAGGCGTAGGGCGTATCGGGCAGTAATCCTTTGATCGACCATAGTCCCGTATAGGTATCTATTGACGAGTACGCGCCTTTCATTTCGTTGTAAACGACGCCGGTACGGGAAAGCCGTTCTCCTCCGTCTTCTGCGGGAACGAATTCGAGGCGATGCCCTTCCTGCATAAAGGTCCATTCCGAAAGAAGCGGACGGAATACCGCGTCTCCGTAAACCGACATGAGATTAAAGTAATCATGCTCATTGGTGGAGCTTGCGGGGTATACGGTTTTATCCGGGAAGGTCCATGCGTTGAGGTAGGTCGAGAGGCTTCCCTGAGCCAGCACCGCGAAAGCGTCTTTCAGCGGATAGCCCGCGGAACCGCACAGCGCGGAATGTTCCAGAATATGAGCGGCTCCGGTAGAGTCTTCGGGAATCGTCGCGAAGGCGAAGGCGAAGAGATTTTCCGCATCCTCGTTTAGGACATGAAAGACTTCAAGTCCGCTGGGCTGATGCTTCGCCCAGATGCCGCGGGCTTTCAATTCCGTCAGGTCTGTTACGGCTTGTATTTCAAAGCCGCTGTCCAGAACTTGTCCGGCTTGCAATGAGGTATTCATAGTAATATATCCTTATCGTCTATCAATAAAATATGTCCGGCTTCCCGGTTTTCTCTGAACCAGTCCAAAAAATCTTTTGCGGCTTTATCGACGTCCCGCCGCCGCGCCGGACCGAGTATATCCGTTTCTTCCTTAATATGAGATCGCCGTTCCGCGGACATATTGGCTAATATTTTTTCGGTGAACGCTGGGGAGCGTCCTTTCAAGAGGAGTATGACTTCCTGATTCGACATGGTAAACAGCTTATCTTGAATGGCTCTATCTTCGGCTCTGATTACATCGTCGAGGGTATTGAGGCGTTCTTTTAGGTCGGCTTGCAAGTAGGGGTCTTCCGTGCCGAGTTCCTGCAATATCCGTTCTCCGAAAGAAGGGTCTGAGGACTTGAGAATCGCGCTTAGTACGTTCATGCCGTCGATTTCCGCGGAATTCTGCGCGCTTATGACGTCTTTTACGCGCTTGGCTTTTTCTTTCAGCGCGGCCGCGACTCGTTCCAGCACTTCCGGGGAAGTTTTATCCAGATGGGCGATGCGCCGGATAAGCTCGATTTTCCGTTGAGGCTGAGCATTGTTCAAGACTTCCGCGGCTAACTTGGGGGAAACCCTTGAGAGAACAAGGGCTTCCGCGGCTGAAGTTTCGTCTTTGAAGAGCAGGAAGAGCTGTTCCGGAGTGAGTTCCTCCAGAAAGCTGAACTGATTCGCGCCGGCTTCCGGGACGGTTCTCCGCAGGAGGGTTTCTCCTTTTTCCGCGCCGAACGCGGCGTGCAGGAGTTCCCGCGCGGTATCCACGCCTCCTACCGCCGCGGCTGAATACTTCGCGCGCGCCGAGAGAAGAGACCGGAATTCCAGTAAAATAGACGCTCCTTCTTCCGCGGTTACTCCCCGAGTATGGGCGATTTCCCGGGACAGAATCTCGACTTGTTCAGGGTCAAGGCGCGAGAGAATCGGAGCCGCTTCTTCCGCGCCTATCATGATGAGTAGTTTTGCGACTCTCTGATATTTTCCTTTGAGTCTATCTTCGGGGGTTTCTTGTTTTTCCTCTTTTTTTGTTTCTTTAAACCGCGTTTCCAGCAGTTTTGCTCCGGCGTCGGTTTTGAGCAGTTCCATTATTCCCTGAGTTTCGGGTTTACTCGGGGGTTTCCGTTTCGGGGGCGGATTCTTCGGGGTCTGCGGCGGTTCGGGCGGAGGCTTTCGGTTTAGGGTTTGCTGATACGCGGCAACGCCCCGCGCCGAAGGTCCTGAAAGTTTAGGTTCCGGTGATTGGGATTCACTCATACGTCAATAGTATACTATTACTGCGAAAGAGAAAAGAGTCCCTCCGAACTAAGTATGATATTACGGTAAAAGGAAGAGGCGTTGACGAAATCCGCTGTTTGGTTTATCTTTATATCTGTTGGAGAATCATGTATATAAGTGCGTTGGGGATGCGCCCCGCATTAGAAAAAGTTTTTTCCGCTGGCTCTTCTAATGAAGGCAGAGTTCCCCCCGTTACGCCGACACACATGGTACTGTTTGACGCTGTTCCGCGTCAAGCATCCGATCCTGCAAGGGTTTTATTTGATCCGATAAGACTGCTATTTGATTCCGCAAGGGTCTTATTTGATCGGGCAAGCTCGCTATTTGATTCCGCAAGAGTCTTATTTGATCCGATAAGCCGCCTATCCCGCTGTCCAGCGGAAATGCAGTTTCCGCTATTTCACCTCAAAAAAGGAATATCCCATGGGACCAACTAAAGAATCTGAGTATATCGACTGGTGCGAGAACCTCTTGACCGTCTGTCAAGCCAACAAAACCTCATGGCATTTGAGCGAAGATAAGCTCGATGAAATCAGCGCGCTTTTTACTCAGTTCAAGCAACAGCATCATCTCTGCGCTACTCCGGCGCATACCCAAGTCGATATGCAGAAGAAACATGACCTCAAAGCCGCGCTCGTCAAAAAAACGGATGTGTTTATCACCAATGAACTCCAGTACACCTACTACGTTACCGATCAGGGGCGCGCGCAGGCGGGAGTTCCGATTCACGACAAGATTCCGACGCCGGTTCCCGCGCCCGACACCATTCCCGACGTGGAAACCGATATGCCTTATCCCCGGACTCTGCGGCTCAAGTTCCGCGCGCCCGGTTCTCAGCGGTGGGGCAAAGACCCGCGCGCCCGCGGGGTTGAGTGCCGGTGGACGCTTGCGGACGCGCCGCCAAGCAACATCGAAGACCTGTCTCATTCGGAGTTTGCCACGAGCAGTCCCCTTGAACTGACCTTCAAGGAAGAACAGCGGGGTCAGCGCATCTACTTCGCCCTCCGCTGGGAGAACGGCGCGGCGAAGAAGGGCCCGTGGAGCGACATCCTCAACGCGATTGTCCCGTAGCCATAGCAGACACGCCGGACGCCGCGGCGGAAAATATCCTGCGAAGCGCGCGTGCGGATAACGCCTAACCCAAAAGCCCTGCCGGGGCTTTTTTTAGGCGTCTTCCGCTTCCGCAGAAAATGCCGAATATCTTTTCCTGCGTACATTCCGCTCCGGGTTGTTTTAAATTTTCTTTTTTAAAAAAAACATTTTTAAAAGATTTGAAAAATGCGAGAAGACGCCTTGCCCTAGTTTTAAAAATATGGTATTGCTAAATTACTTTAGTTTTCACGGAGGATTTTTTATGGCAAAGCAGAAAAACGTTTACTTTTTCGGCGAGGGTCAAGCCGAAGGAGACGCGCAGATGCGGGACATTCTCGGAGGCAAAGG
>JAIRPH010000073.1 GCA_031257135.1 Spirochaetaceae bacterium | reverse complement strand
TACCGCAGGCAGTATCTCCTTGAGGACGGCGATTTCCCTGGGTCAATGGACGCTTTCAGCCGGGTTATTTCGCTTCCCTTGTGGCCCGGTATGTCTTCGGATCAGCTTGAGCGGGTCATTGCCGAAGTCAAAGCCATCGCCCAACGCCACAGCAGATAAAACCCCGGACCCTAGACGAAAGATGTTTGGAAAAACAACAGGTCCGTCTGATCCGACGCCGGAATCGGCTATTATTCTCTTCTATCCCCACACTATGCGCTTTGCCGGCAATCGGTTGTCATCAGAAAAAGCCGTTAAAAAACTATCCCAAGCGTCAGTCCCTATTGTATCGTGGGTAATTCCTAACCGCCTCAGCCGTTTCCGCAATTTTCGCGCTGTTTTCAAGTCCCGCCATTGCCTTCGCGCTGAGAAACCGCGCCGTTTGTTCATCTAGCATCATGCGCGCCCGGCGTTCGGAAAAAAAGCCGCCCCCCGCGCCGACGTTAATTTTAGGCGTGGTTTTTGTCCACAGTTCGTCCAGCGCGTCCGCTTCTTCTTCGGTCATTTCAGCCATAAAACATCCCTTTACTGATTAAGCAACGCCTCATACGCGGCGCGTAACGGCATCGCATGAAATACATTAATCCGGTCTTCGTCAATACGGTTGTACATGACTTCAAGCGGATTAGCCTTCGTGTCAAAACCAATCAGCAGAAACTTATTCTCCTCGCCTTCAACCGGGTCTTCAAATATATAGGTCTCAAAAGCCGCAAGAATATCCGCCTCGGTTGCCTTATGTTTGAAGGCGGCATGATTGAATTTGATACTGCCTTTTATATACATAACGCTTTTCCCGCAGTACCACAATACCGTTACGGCACAATAGCCTTGTAAATCTCGCCGTAGGGACCCTTCTCGCCCTTGTTGTTTTCCCAGCAGGGGCAGATGTATAACGCCTTACCCCGGTCCGCCTCGTCGAACTTGAAGGTGTAAGGGCTTGCCGTGTCGAAGGCGGATTTGGTCAAGTCCTCAACCGAATGAGGCGGCCCGTCCAGCAAGGACCAGCGCAATTCAACGCCGTGAACATGGGCGGGTTTGCCTCGGCGGTCGCTTCCGTTGTCCCTAAAATGGACGATGATTTGCCGTATAACCGAGCTGTCAAGTTCCAGTTCGGGGATAGTCCCGGGAACCGGCGCGGGAGTTCGGGCGCCGTTGTGGAGCGGCAAGCCCATGTTTTCCTTGTCCGCGTCCGAAACCGCGGGATTATACGCCAAATAGGCCTTAACGAAGGAGCGAAGACGTGCGGTCAAGGCTTCTTTCGCCTCGTTTTTGTTCAAAACGTCCACTTTGCCGCGGTTCGGGTTCTGGGCCGCGTTAAAAGCCGTCTCGTAGGCGGTCAGCTGAGTCTGAAGAGGCGGTAAAACCGCCCCGGGAATGTTAAAGTCCGTCAATTTGGGCGTTACATACGCCGAAAGGGTCTTCGCCCACTCCAAAAAAGCTCCGTCCTGATGAGGAATATAGTCTCCAGCCATTTTTTACGCTCCTTTCAGGGAAGTTTCGTAAACCCTCCCCTGTTTTTCGATGTTCTACGGAATGTCCGTAGTATTCTATCAAAGTTCTGTAGAATTCTACAAGGGGTCGGGAAACTTCTACGAAGTTTTTATAGAGTTCTACTGAAGTTCTGTAGACTTCTACGAGGTTTCTGTAGACTTCTACGAAGTTTTTATAGACTTCTACGAAGTTTCTGTAGACTTCTACGAAGTTTCTGTAGAATACCCCCAAGCCCGATTATCTCGCCCTGATAATCTGTCCGTCATTGCGGGGCTTTGTGTGGGCGGTGCGGTATCGGAGGGATAGTCTTGCCGCTAAAGTTTTTCAAAGCTATAGCGTATTCCTTCGGGGGATACCTGAACTCGGCAATAGGTCTTTTTGCTTCTGAAGTCTTCAATCGTGATATACTGAACGCCGCCGAAGGTTTTAATAATCCGCCGATGCACGTGTCCGGTAAAGAAGGCTTCACAGCGGCCGTCCAGCAGAGACATGAACCGCGCCCGTTCCCGAATATCAGTCGTCTGTTGTAAGTCGATTATATGTTCTACAAAGAGATTAGTGTGGGTAAAGATAAAGATATGCGGTTTCGCGGTTTCCAGCTCTTTATCAAGCCATTTAATTTGAGCGTTTCCTACCCAAGCGTTAGCGGTATCCAGGATGAACAGCGTCGTATTGGAGCCGTTAATCCGATAAGAACTGGAACCGATGTGATCCCGCCAATTATACCAGTTATTAAAGTATATATCGTGGTTCCCGATAACCGGATAACAAGGAACTCCCAAAGTTTCGGCAATGCTTATGAATTTCAGTATGTCTTTTTCGCTTCCGTTTTGCGTGATGTCCCCCAGGATAACTACAAACCGGGCGTCATTAATGACGGAAGCAAGATTTTCAAGTCCGAACGCGTTGCCGTCTTGGATATGGGTATCGGTGAGAACCAAAAACTCATAGGCATCCTCAAGGGTAAGGTTTCTATCAGCCTCGGTGAGAAAATGGAAACGGTCCCGATCTTTAAGGCGGACATCCAGATCCTGGGATGCTATCAATCCCGGCAGGTCTACCGAACAGGCGGATAAAAAGAAAAAAAACGTTACAGCGCAGATGCATCGGGCTACCATGTGAAGGCGATTCCTCCCCGATAGGCAATGCCGTACAACTGAGCCGCCAAACCGACGCTCCCGGTCTGATACAGCGTAAGATCGTTGATAAAAGTACAGATCGGCGTAATCCGTATGGACGTATAGAGCCTGAACGAATAAGACCCCATATTCCTCGATACGAAATCGGTATAATTGGCGCATTCCAATCCGATGCGTCCTTTTTCGGTATTGTACAGATTGACGTATGCCGAAAAAGCAAAAATCGGCTCGATAATAACCGGCTCCTGCTTGAAAATCGTGAAATGCCATGCCGGTCCTATAGCAGTCCCAACCCAGCGTCCTTTGAGAGCTACCATAGGCAAAAGCGATTGAATATGCGTTTTATAGTCCGGCAGTCCATTATAGGTATAGTGAAAACTAAAGATCAAAGGCAGTTTAATCGGAAGCCTATACTCAGCTTTGGCAAATATTTTCATATCAAACGCGTTGTTCAGCACGCCCAACGCGACTCCGCCGCTGGCGGCAAAGGTATTCACCGTAACAGCCCCGAAAGAAGCGAAAGCGACGCCGGTATAAAAGGTCCGGTTTAATTCCGGCTCAAAAGTACAGCCGATTTCAGCCCGGGTAAGGGGCAACCCATGCGCGTCCGATACCAGCAGGAACACCATAAGTATAACGTTCATATCAAATAAGATACTATATCCGAACTTTGAAGTATATAAGAATATTGCGATATACGCGCTAAAGCGCAAGCGTTTTTTAGTAATCAGTATGTTCTCTGATGGCTTTCGTGAAAATCTCTCCGTATTTGCCCATTTTGACTAATCCTACGCCGGAAACCGCATGAAACTGATCGAGCGTTCTCGGCTTTTTCCGGCACATATCCCGAAGAGAAGCGTCGGTAAATATGATATACGCCGGCATACGAGCCTCCTGAGCAAGCCGGTTCCGCAGTTCCTTGAGCTTGCCGAATAACGCCTCGTCGAAGGCGTCAGGCGGCTCCGCTGGCGGCTCCGCTGGCGGCTCCGTAGACGGCAGGGTAATCTGACGCTTCTCTTCTTTAGGAAGCATCATGGAAAGGCTTTTTTTCTCAAAAACGACCTCTTTCGCCCGTATTCCGGGGCAAAGAACCGGATATTCATCCCCTTCGACCGCAAGATAGCCCTGTTCTACCAGATAATCAATGACAGCCTTGATCCGATACGGGTCTGTATCCGCCATGATGCCGTAAGTGCTGAGGGTGTGCAGTTCCAAATGCAGAACTTTCTTGTTTTTACTGCCCCGAAGTATATCGATTACCATGAGCCTGCCGAAACGCTTTCCCCGCTGTTCTATGCGGTACACGCACGAGATGATTTTCTGAGCCGGAATAGTTATATCTACCGGCTCAAACCGGGTACAGTTGGAGCAATTCCCGCAGTAATGGGAACTGGTTTCCCCGAAATAGGCAAGCAGTTCGGAACGGAGACAGTTAGCAGTTGCCGCATAGTAGGTCATGGCTTTGAGGAGTTCCAGATTATGCCGAATCAGTTCTTCATCTCTGGGGACTTCGCCGTTTTGCGGATTCTCGATGAGGTATTTGTTAATCCGCACATCTTGGGGACTGTAGAGAAGAATACAATCCGCCCGGCTTCCGTCCCGTCCCGCTCTGCCTGCTTCTTGGTAGTAGCTTTCGATGTTTTTCGGCATATTATAATGAATCACAAAAGCGACGTTTGACTTATCAATGCCCATGCCGAACGCATTGGTCGCCACCATAAGGGTTTTCCGGTCGTAGATAAAGTGATCCTGATTTATCCGGCGTTCCTCATCTTCCAGCCCGGCGTGATAGCGAGTAACCTCATATCCGCGGTCGTTCAGGGTTTTGCAGAGTTCTTCCACGGTTTTCCGAGTAGCGCAGTAGATAATCCCGCTTTTATCCCGATACTTACGCAGACAATCCAAAAGAGCCTGCAATTTATGTTCCGGTTTTTGCACCTCAAAATAGAGATTTTCCCGATCAAACCCGGTGACAAGCATATACGGGTCGTCTAAGTTCAGGATGAGCCTGATATCGTCTTTCACCTTGTCCGTGGCGGTGGCGGTAAACGCGGCGATAATCGGACGCTTCGGGAGACTGCCGATAAATTCGGTAATCAAGAGATAGCTGGGACGGAAATCATGCCCCCATTGAGAAATGCAATGGGCTTCGTCGATAACAACCATAACAATTCCCGGAGCATCCCCCAGCGCGCGTATATCCTCCCGTTTGAGCCGCTCCGGAGCGATGTAGAGTATCTTGTACTCCCCTTTGCCCGCCCGGAGTATCGTATTTTTGTATTCAGAATATGAAAGAGAACTGTTCAGATAGGCTCCGCGGATAGCCGCGTCAGTCAGAGCGTTGACCTGATCCTTCATGAGCGAAATCAGCGGAGAGATAACCACCGTAAGCCCCTCCAGCATAAGCGCGGGAGCTTGATAACACAGAGATTTCCCCGCGCCGGTGGGCATAATCGCCAATACGTCTCGTCCTGCAAGGAGGGCGTTGATAATTTCCTCCTGCCCCCGGCGGAATTGGGAAAAGCCGAAATAGGTTTTAAGGATACGGTGCGTATCTACTTCGCGCCGGTTCATAGACTTATATACATCCCGGGGCGAGTATCTCCCGATAGGCTTCGATAGTTTCGGCATGAACCAGCCGGTTCCGCAGTGACGCGCCTCCCGGAATACTTTTCGTATAGGCGCAAAAGTGTTTCCGCATCTCCCGGCAAGCCGCGCGCTCGCCTATATCTTCTGAGAGCAGAAGTAATTGACGAAACCCTGTTTTCAGCCGTTCCGAAGCCGCCGGCGGCGTATACCGGCCGGTCAGCAAAAATGAGCGGGTCATAGAAAAAATAAAAGGATTACCCAGCGCGCCTCGGGCGAACAATACCGCGGCGCACTTAGTTTCCCGAAGCATACGCTCCGCGTCTTCCGGGGCGAAAAGGTCGCCGGAACCGGCAACCGGAACCGTAATCCGGGACGCCAAATCCCTAAGATGAGACCAATCGCTGGTTCCCGCATAGCCTTGTGATCGGGTTCGGGGGTGGAGCGTTACCAAAGCGGCTCCCGCGTCGGCCGCGATTCGGGAACATTCGTAATAATTGATGGAAGCCGCGTCCCAGCCGGAACGGAGTTTAACCGTTACCGGCGCGTCCGCCAGATATTCCCGAGAAGCCCGCGCCGCCGCTGACACAATCCGTCCGAGAAGCGGCGGATTCCTCATCAACGCGGAGCCTGCGCCGGTTTTAACCACCTTCGGAACCGGACAGCCTGCGTTTATATCGACCACCGCCGGACCGTACTGCGCCAGAAGCGATGCCGCCCGATACATTGCCGCCGGGTCAGCGCCGAAAAGCTGAATCCCGTAACGTTTTTCGTTATTCCCTCGGCGGAGCAAGCCTTCGGTTTTTGCCTTATTCCGAACTAAGGCTTCCGACGAGACAAGCTCTGTATAGGTAAAATCCGCGCCGTGTTCGATACAGATAGACCGGAACGCTCGGTCCGTATAACCTGCCGTCGGCGCTAGAAACACATTGCCCTCTAACGTAAGATTATTGATAGTTATCGGACGATACATACTAATCGTTAGGAAGCCCGAAAAACCGATTAGCGTTTTCCCAGAGAATACTGGACAGCTCTTCATCGTCCATGCCCAGCATATCCGCCAGACAGCAGGCGGTCAGAGGGAGATACTTGGGCATATTCCGTTTGCCCCGATAATCAGCGGGTACCATAAAAGGGCTTTCAGACTCGATGAGTATCCGTTCCGGCGGGAGAACCCCTATCGTTTCGTGGAGATTTTTAGCGTTTCGATAGGTGAGATTTCCGGCAAAAGAAAAATAGAGATTGAGCTTCAGGGCTTTTTGGGCGTAAAGCGCGTCTTCCGAATAGCAGTGGAGTACGCCGCCTTTAGGCGGGAGCCGCTCTTTAAGAATATCCAATATGTCATGTCCGGCGTCGCGGTTATGGATAATCACCGGCATATCTAGTTTCGCCGCCAGATCAAGCTGGCTGATAAACAGCTCAATCTGAGATTTTTTATCTCCGAATCTGCGGTAATAGTCGAGTCCGATCTCTCCTACGGCAACGACTCTGGGAAGGCGCACACTTTTTTCTATTATCTGCATCCAGTTTTTTCCCGGATTCTGCACCTCTGAAGGCGAAACCCCGACGGCATGGTACACATTCGATGCCGATTTGAGATTTTCGTAGACCCTCACAAAATCGTGCAGACTGTTGCAAATTGAAACAAGCCGCGACACAGAAGCCTGACGCGCTTCCTGAATAACTATGAGTTGTTCGATAGGGTCATCAACTATGAGCCCTATATGGGCATGAGTATCAAAATATCGCATGGCTTAATCCAAAAAGAAAAGATTTTTTTCTAACCTGCTCTATCTAAACTAGATATATATTTAGTATATCATACCTTTTATCTAGCGTCAATGAAAATATTCAATTCTATAAGACAAAAATATTTAAGAAGGACCGAATAAGATTTGGTAAAGGAAGCCGTTGCCAAAAGAAACGCGGAACATTTTACGCTATACGTTCTTTCTCGGATTTTTCGTAATAGGTAAAGGCTACGGGCGGGAGTTGGATGCGGGTAAACTCCGCAGTCTCCAGAGGAGTCAGCCCAAATATTGCTTAAAAACTTCAGCCATTGCCGAATTCACGTTTTTTGCGATGTCTTCAGAAAGCCGGGTAATCATCTCGTCGTTGTCTGGAGAAACAATATCGGTTTTGAAAAGCTCGAAAACTTCTACTTCAAGGCTTTCGGCTATTTTTACATAGAAACAAAAAATAGTTTTGAGAATATTTGCGGCGACGAGGATGTTCAAATCGGTTCTGCATGGGGAAGAACGGCAGTTATTTCTATAATTGCGATTAAGCCGAAACGCCGGGGAATCCGGGGGAAACCTCCGGTTCGGGCGAAGCGGTTGCTTTTTTTTCCGGTTTCCGATACTCTGCTTTCACTATGGATAAAGAAACTTGGAAAATCCGCATCGC
>JAIRPH010000060.1 GCA_031257135.1 Spirochaetaceae bacterium | reverse complement strand
GAAGCGATTACCATCTGACGCATACTCCTCTTGATTCCGCGTATTTTTTGATTTCCGGGATGGTAGTTTTCCCGAAGTGAAGCAGTGAGGCGACGAGCGCGGCGTCTGCGTTGCCCCAGAGCGCGCCTGCGCCGGCTGATCCCGGGGGAAGCAGGACCTCCGCGATCTGTTCGAGACTGCCTGCGCCTCCTGAAGCGATGACCGGCACTGACACGGTTTCGAGGACCCGCCGGATAAGCTGAATGTCATAGCCTTGACCCGTGCCGTCCGCGTCGATAGAGTTGAGCAGGATTTCGCCCGCGCCGAGGCTCGCCGCCTCCAATGCCCATGCGACGGCGTCTCGTCCGGTATCGGTTCTGCCGCCGTGAGAAAAGGCGTGCCAGACCGGTTTCCCCTGCTTGTCCTGACCTACCAGCTTGGCGTCAATGGAGAGAACCACGCATTGACTGCCGTATACGTTAGCCATTTCGCTGAGGAGAAGGGGATGATCCAGCGCGGAAGTGCATACTGAAACTTTATCCGCGCCGGCGTTCATCGCCTCCCGCATATCCTTGAGCGCGCGGATGCCGCCGCCCACGCAGAGGGGGATGAACACCTCCGCGGCTATCTGCCGGACAACCTCAAGCAGGGTTTCCCGGCTTTTGTAAGACGCGCCGATGTCAAGAAAGGTCAGTTCGTCCGCGCCGTCGTCGTTGTACCGCCGGGCGAGTTCCACCGGGTCTCCGGCGTCCTGAATGTTCGTGAAGTTGGAGCCTTTCACGACTCGTCCGTCGTCAACGTCGAGGCACGGGATAATTCGTTTAGCCTGCATGACCGCCTCCGATCCAGTTTTTCAGCAGTTTCAGTCCCAGAATCCCGGATTTTTCAGGATGAAACTGTACCGCGGCTAAAGCCCCGCGCTCTACCGCGACGCAGTAGGGGAGGTAATACTCGGTTTGCGCGGCGACCACCGAGGCATCCTTAGGTTCCACATAGTAAGAATGGATATAGTAAAAGTATGAAACCTCCGGCAGTCCCTGAAAGAGCTTGGAATTTTCTTTAGACTGCGTATTGTTCCAGCCGATTTGGGGGACTTTTTTGCCCGGGAAGCGTTTCACCTCGCCGGGGATCACCGAGAGACCGGATACGGCTTCGCCGTTCACCGGCGGAGCTTCTTCGGAAGAGTCGAACAACGCCTGCAAGCCGATGCAGATGCCGAGGAACGGCTTATCCGCCTGAATCCATTCCCGGATTGCTTGGTCGTAGCCGGTTTTTTTGAGGGATGCCATAGATGCGGCGAAGTGTCCGTCTCCGGGGAAGATGATTTTTTCGTACGGTCCTTTAGAGGAAAGCTCTTCAGGGCTTTGGATGAACTGAGCTGTTTCGCCGAGCCGCAGGAGGGCGTTCATCACTGAGCCGAGGTTTCCGGCTCCGTAATTTACGACGCCGATCATACGAGAACTCCTTTAGTGGACGGAATCATATCCGCGGACCGGGGATCGGTTTCCGCGGCGTCCCGCAAAGCCCGGGCCGCGGCTTTGAAGAGGGCTTCGATTTTGTGGTGATCGCTCCGCCCTCGGAGGATGTCCAGATGCAGATTGATTCTAGCCCCGGCGGAAAAGCCCTGCCAGAAATCTTCTATGGTATCGGTCTGGAAAGAAGCGGTTCCCGAAACTAAGGGCAGATTTGAAAGCTCTCCCTGAAACACGAGGAAGGGTCTGCCCGAAAGGTCTACCGCGGCTCGGGCTAGGGTTTCGTCCATTGGGAGGAGGCAGGTTCCGACACGGCGGATGCCCCGGCGTTCTCCCAGGGCTTTATCGAAAGCCTGTCCCAAGACTATGCCGGTATCCTCTACCAGATGATGCTGATCTACCTCCAAATCCCCGACAGCCCGGAGGTCTAAATCGAACAGCCCGTGCCGCGCAAAAGCCGTGAGAACATGAGCCATAAATCCTATGGGATAGTTCAGCCGCGCCTCTCCGCGTCCGTCAAGGTTCAGCGTAAGGCGCAATTCAGTTTCTTTGGTGACCCTGTTTATTTCCGCAATCCGATCCATAGTTCTTTATTTCCTTCTTTGAAAGATACGTTTATAATACTACTTTTCTCAGATTATATTCCACAATATCCGCCGCGCCTAGTTTTTTCAGCAGGGGAATCATAGCGGGGACTTCGCTTTTTTTGACCGCTATTTTGATAGCGTAGCCTTCCTCGTTGTGGAGGGGCGCGACCGTAGGACTCCGCATACTGGGAAGCCCGGAAGAAACGAGTCTGGGAAAGTGGTCTTTGCTTACGTTCATTTCCAGCATGACTCGGTCTCTGCCGTCCAGCACGGCTTTGAAGAGCATAGCCAGCTCCTCGATGCGTTCCCGCTTATCCGGGCGGTTCATTGCCGCGGGAGAAGCGACGAAGCGGGTGGAAGATTCCAGCAGAGTCCCGATGATCCGCAGTCCATTGTCCTTGAGGGTCTGCCCGGAGGAGGTATTGTCGATAATCATATCCGCATCGTCCGGCGGGAAGACTTCGGTAGCTCCGTAGGTGCGGAGAATCCGGTATCGGTAGCCCGAGGCTTTAAGCCACGCCTCCGCGAGGCCGACGTATTCGGTTGCCACAGTGAGGCGTTTTTCGGCGAGCGCCTGCTCGCCAAGAAACGCGGGAACAGCCGCGACAATCCGGACCCGGTCAAATTCCAAGTCCATTACTTCTTCTACTTGGGCGTCGTTCTCCCGAATCCAGTCCAAACCGGTAAATCCCGCGTCGTGGCTTCCCAATTCCAGCAATGCCCCTACGTTTTGAGGCTTCATAATCTTTGCTTCCATCCAATCCGCGGCTATGGAAGGTCTATAGGTACGCTCAGTCAAGGATATGGGGAATCCGGCGTCGCTAAAAAGCTGGGCTACTTTGTCAAAAATACGCCCTTTAGGTATCAAAATACGCAGTTTATCCATATATGCTCCGAAAAAAAAGCCGCGGACTCTCGTGAAGCCCGCGACGCCTGCACATCATAATAACGCTGGCTCCTGCCCGGTAAAGGATATTGGGCATAAACCGTTCATACCGAAACGCAAAAGCCAGATACATACTGTAAAGCATAGCGGAAGCGGAAAAATATGTCAACCACTTTAGCCAAGGCGGAACTATGCCTTATGAGCAAATTAGAATTTGAGCAGGGTTCCCTGCTCGAAAGACGCTTTGCAGGCATAGGCGATTTCAGAAACCTTTGTGCCGTCGTAGACTGAGACCGCAGGTTTTCTGCCTGTAATGATGCAATCGACGAATTCCTGCATCTCATTGACGTACGCGGAGCTGAACCGTTCAAGGAAGTTTTCGCTACATTCCCGGCGTACTCCGTAGGCGTCGAGTATTTCCACGAAGTTTTTCTGCGGCACTGAAGCGATGCGTAAGGTTCCTTTTGTGCCGATAATCTCGGTTTCTATGTTGTAGCCGTGAGGAGCGGTACGTCCTGCAAACAAGAATACCATGCAGTCGTTTTTGAACTTCATAAGACAGGATACGTTATCGCCGTCTTTGTATTGGGCGAATTCGGGGTGAGCGTAACAGCCTCCGACGGCGTATATTGTTTCCGGCTCGCTGTCGGTGAACCATCGGGCGAGATCGATGTCATGCACCGCCATATCGAGAAACTGCCCGCCGCTGTGAGGCGCGAAGGCGATGGCTCCTTGGATGAACTTTTCCGGGTCTTGGCTGTAGGCGCGGAAGAGAACGGGCTTTCCGATTTCGCCCGCGCTTACTTTTTGGTGCGCGTATTGGTAGGACTCATCGAAACGCCGCATAAATCCCAGCATAAACACGAGATTCGGATGAGCTTCCACGGCTTTTTCCGCTTCTTTGCACTCCGCTACGGTTACGCCGAGGGGTTTTTCGGAGAAAATATGCTTTCCCGCGGCAAGCGCGGCGGCAATCTGCTTGGTATGCAGAGCCGAAGGAGAAACCAATACTACCGCATCCATATCAGAAAGACTGAGCATTTCCTCAAACGAAGCGAACCTATGCTTCACTCCCAGCCGATCTGCGGTTTCCGTCAATTTTGCGTTGTCAACATCGCAGAGCGCGACCAGTTCAGCGTTTTGGATTTTCGCCGCAATGTTTTCAGCGTGCCGCAGTCCTAACCGTCCCAACCCAACAGAACCTATCCTAACCTTGTCCATATCAACTCCTATGAAAAGAGCCTGAGCAAACGCTCTAAAAACTCTCTAACTACAGTATACCATTACTTTGAAGTCTCCGCAAGCAGGATGATCAGTTTTCGCGCCCGCCCCGCCAGCGGGTCTAACGCCAGCGGGTCTAACGCGCCCCGCCGTTCCCGCAAAGTTTTTTCCAAAGCCTTTTACTCCTTCAAGAAGCCGTAGGCGTAAACCTTCGGCTCGATTTTTCGCGCTAAGGCTTTGAGCGCGTCCCGCAGGGCTTTAAGTAATGCGGTGTAGTCTTCGTCCGCGGACTTTACGTTCATCGCGCCGCTTTCCTTGCGCCCCTGAAAGAATTCCCGAATGTCGTAAAACGACGCGTTGACCGATCCTTGCCGGTTCGTTTTTATCTTGCCGTGATAATACTTCCA